>JBBAAP010000002.1:300000-433098 GCA_041658285.1 Candidatus Brocadiia bacterium | reverse complement strand
AACCGGGGGGGGATATACGGGGAGGGGAGTCCTCCCGGAGGGGGTGGGGGGTAGATTAAAGACTCCGGCCTAAATATCCGATAAAAAGAGGATGTTAGTCTTAATCGTCGCTCACGCCGGGGTTGGTTCGAAGAAGTCCTATTCCGACGCCACCCGCAAGGCGGTCCGTCGCACCGCCGCAGTCTTTAAGAAGACGGGCAATCTAATCAAATCCGTAATCGAAGGCGTGGTCATCCTGGAAAACGACCCGCGCCTGAACGCCGGCACCGGTTCGGTCATGCGCCTGGACGGTTCCATCCAGATGGACGCGGCAGTGATGGATTCCAAGGGTAATTTCGGCGGTGTGGTCAATATCGAGCGGGTCAAGAACCCCGTCCTGGTGGCCTACGAGGTGATGCGCAATTCGCCGCACCTGCTGTTGGCCGGCGAGGGCGCGGTTAAGTTCGCCCGCAAGCACGGTTTTAAGGAACACGACCCGTCTACGCCGGCCACGCGCCGGGGGTTGAAGCTGGCCATCAGAAAACTCAACAGCAAGTCCGTCCCGGCCTGGGCCGGGCGGCATCTAAAGCATTACTGGCAAACCAAATCGTCCGGCGCTCCGAAATCGTGCGACACGGTCGGCATCGCTATTTCTGACGGCAAGGGTAATTTCGCATCGGCCGTCTCGACCGGCGGCACGGCTTACGTCCTGCCCGGCCGGATAGGCGATTCGCCCATCATCGGTTCCGGGCTTTACGTCGGTGAATACGGCGCGGTGGTGGCGACCGGAGTGGGCGAGGAAATCATGCGCAAGATGCTTTGCCGCGAGGTCTATGAACAGCTCCGGCACGGGGTCAGCGCCCAGGCCGCCTGCGAATGGGGCGTCCGGCTTTATGACAAGAGCATCCCCATCGGGCTTATCGCCGTGACCAAGGATTCCTGCGGTATCCACGCCAACTGGCAGATGGCCCAGGCAATCTATAAATAGATTCCGGATTGCAGATTTCAAATCTCAGATTACAAATCAACCGCTTACATTATTAATAATATGGAATCTGGAATGTGTAATCTATGATCTGAAATGTTATTCCCGGTGTTGTTGCGCCTTGAACCTGAGCATTATCTGGAGGATACTGCCGAAGAGGTAGACCACCGCGAAGATGACTATACCCAGCCGGACAGCCATCAAATTCTGGATTAATCCCCAATTCTGCCAGTAGTCCAGCGCCAGAAGAACAATAATCAGGCCGGCCAGGATTCTGACCGCCAGCATTATCCGGTTGATGGTTTTCATAAGTCGGGGTCCTCCTTGATGTCCAATCGCTCCATTTTGGTTTCGGAATAGAATTCGTCAAGCTTTTCCTTGAGAAACTCCTTGAGCTTGTTCTGGTCCAGCCGGCGCATGGATGATTCCTTGAGGTTAATCATATACGAGCCCAGCCGGGCTTCGGTGATTTGCTTTTTCCGGAGCTGTTCCTTGACTATCTCGATGAGATCGTCTTCCTTGGTTTCGAACTCCTTGCGCTGGCCTTTGACGAAGATGAGTTCGGAAATGGCCCGGACCAGTTCCTCGTCGGTTATCTCGACGGTTCCCTTTTCCGGCACGCCCAGCCAGCAGACCTCGCGGTAGTCGCAATAATTGCAGTGCCAGTCGGTTCTGGGGTAAGGCCGGTCCGGCAGGGTGTTATTGGCGATATATGATTCAACCTGCTTGAGCCGGTCCAGGAAGTCGTTGACCACCCGCTCGTCGAAGGGGATATCGAAGTCGTAGAAACTGCTGGTGTCCTTGTTCTTGTAGAGGAGGATGCCGCTTTTGGCCTCGATCCTGAATATGTTCTGGACGAAGTAGAGGTAGAGCTGGAGCTGGATGACGTGTTCCTCTTTGGGCCCGTCCCGGATGACTTCTTCGAACCCCCAGCGGTTGATGGATTTTATTTCCAGTACGTAATAGCGCCCGTCCAGCTTGATAAGTGCGTCGAGCTTGCCGGAGATATTGAGTTTGGGGTCGCGCAACGGGGCTTCGCGCATGGTCACTTCGACGCCGGCATCGGACAGCTGCTGGACGATGGCCTTATGGTGCATATCGCCGTCGGCGAATATGAAGAACAGCCGCGGGTTGGTGGGCAGGGCCTTTTCGCCGCGCCATTGGTAGACCAGCGCCCGGAGGCATTTGGCCGCGTCGGACGGCCAGTGCTTTTCCTTGGGGTGGGGCGGGCGGGAGGACATTTTGTCCTTGGCGTATTTTTTGAGCAGTTCGGCTATCATTTTCCTTTAAGCTGGCTGGTCTTGGATTTAATTGCGTCAATGGTCTTTTTGTAGGCGTCGGCGAATGACTTGACGCCTTCGTCCTGGATGGCCTGGCATTCCTTGACGATGTCTATCCGGTGCTGTTTGAGCGATTCCAGCACCTTCCGGGCGCCGTCGATATCTTTGTCTATGGTTATTTCCGGCCGGCCGTGGTCTTTGAACGCCTTGATGGTGGCCGGCGGGACGGTATTAATGCTGTCCGGGGCGATTATTTCCTGGACGTATTTGATATCGGGGTATGCCGGGTTCTTGGTGCTGGTGCTGCCCCAGAGGATGCGCTGGCGGTTGGCCCCGGCCTTGGCCAGTTTGTCGAACCGGTCGGACCAGAATGTTTTCCGGTAATCCTGGTAAATCACTTTTGTATTGGCCACGGCCGGTTTGCCTTTGAGCTCCGGTTCCGGGCAGATGGCGTCCAGCCGGGTGTCTATCCGGCTGATGAAGACGCTGGCTACGGAGTGCACGTTATTCAATGGCAGTTTCCGCTTGAGCCGGTCTTCCAGACCGGCGATGTA
This sequence comes from Candidatus Brocadiia bacterium, assembly GCA_041658285.1. NCBI lineage: Bacteria > Pseudomonadati > Planctomycetota > Candidatus Brocadiia > Candidatus Brocadiia bacterium. The sequence continues at coordinate 430,300 of JBBAAP010000002.1, read as the reverse complement.
GGCTTCGGCTACGACCCGGTAATGGTCCAGGGAAAATATCAGGGTGATGTTGATATTGACGCCGTCGGCAATCAGCTCCCTGATGGCCGGGATGCATTCTACCGTGGCCGGTATTTTTATCATTATGTTAGGGCGGGACAGCCGCTGGAAGAGGTATTTGGCCGATTCTATCGTTTTGGCTTTGTCGTGCGCGTATTCGGGCGATACCTCGATGCTGACGAACCCGTCCCGATGATTAGACTGTTCAAAGACGGGCTTGAGCATATCGGCCGCCTCGGCGATGTCGCTGACGGTCAGTTCGTTGTAAATATCATCGGGCGACTTGCCAGACTTGGCCAGCCGGGCGATGTCGGCGTCGTAATCAGCAGATGACAGGATGGCTTTTTCGAATATGGACGGATTGGAAGTGACGCCGCTGATGCCGTCGGCGATAAGTTGCTTGAGCTCGCCGTTCTTGAGCAGGCGCCGTTCGATGTTGTCATACCAGATGCTCTGGATTTTAGCTAGTTCCAATAACGGGTGTGTCATAATTGCTCCTTACCCTCTATGAGCGAGGGTTATCTGCGGCTCTAAGTGATTTTACGGCTTTGGCCGGGTCGGCGGCGCTGAAGAAATAGCTGGCCGTGACCAGATGGCTGGCGCCGGCTTTGATTATGGCCGGAGCGACCTTGTCATTGACGCCGCCGTCAACCTGGATGTCGCCATTGAATATCCGGCGCAGGGATTCTATTTTTGGCAGGACCGATTCGTTGAATGACTGCCCGGAAAATCCCGGGTTGACCGACATAATCAGGACGCCGTCGATGTCGTTTAATATTTTCTGGATGCACAGGGGCGAGCCGGGGTTGAGGGCGATATAAACTTTCTTGTGGGCCGAATGTATCTGGTCCAGCACCGGCCGGATTTTGTCCGGGTAGATGGCGCTTATTTCCTTGGGGAATTTGTCCGGGCCCTGGGCCGCGGGTTTCAGCTCGCCGTAGCATTCGGCGTGCAGGGTGATGATGTCAACGCCAGATTTGATGTAGTCGTTTATGTAACGGTGCGGCGCTTCTATCATCAGGTGCGCGTCCATAGGCAGTTGGGTATGCTGGCGGATGGATTTTATGACCACCGGGCCGAAGGTGATATTGGGCACGAAATAGCCGTCCATGACGTCAAGATGGATGGCATCAACCCCGGCCCGCTCGCATTTATCCAGCTCTTTTGCCAGGCAGGAGAAATCAGCTGATAGGATACTGATGCCGACTTTGATATTGTTGTTCATAAGGAAGGATTATGACAGTTAATGGGGATATGTCAAAATATTTGAGACGGTAAAAAGGGGTGATAGTATCTAATCCTGGTTTTATTGTGATAGATAACTAGCCCCACTATTATAGAATATTCCTAATCCGTCAGTTCCGCCCCAAATTATCATCGTTTTGGAGTTATTATCCCATACTGCTGTATGGTCCATACGTTTAGGAAGAGTCGTACTTGAAGGGGTGGATGTAGGTATCCAGGTGTTATCATTAGGGTAATATATTCCGCCACTATTAAGAGAACCTTCTAATGTATTTGCTCCACCCCAAATAATCATTCTTGTGTTCGTCCAAACAGCAGAGTGATAAACACGGGCAGAAGGAGCATCTGTGCTGGCTAAAGAACTCCAGGTATTAGCAACGGGATCGTATATTGCCCCATCATTTAAATAAGCTTCACCCGTAGTTCCACCCCAGATAATCATTTTAGACCCTGTCCATACTGATGTATGAGCATATCGACCTGAGGGTGCTCCGTTGGTTGATATCGGCTCTGTTATCCAGAAATCTGTTACTGGGGAATATTGTCCACCGGAGTTATCAACGCCTCCGGCAATGCCGCCCCAAACGAGTAAATAAGTGCCACTCCAGGCGGCTGTATGCCAACGGCGTCCGGCTGGTGCGCCAACGCTGTTTTCTTCAATGAAATTAGGATATTCGGTAGGTCTGGCCCATCTGTCTGATGCGGGGAAATAAACACCGCCTGTTTTTAGAAGTATTTCAGTAGTAGTAGTTCCTGTTCTGCTGATCGTTTGTCCGCCCCATATCATCATTCTATCTCCCGCCCAAATAGCGCTGTGTTGAGATCTGGTTACCGGCGCGTCGGTAATCGTCATGTTTGTCCAAGAATTTGTGGCGGGAGAGTAAACTCCTCCGGTATTTAATGTCTGGATTCCATCATCGCCGCCCCAAATAATCATTTGCGTTCCGGTCCAAACTGCGGTATGATGGTGTCTGCCAGAAGGAGTGCCTACAGGATTAATCGTTGCCCAGGAATTAGCAGTTGGAGAATAAATTCCTCCAGTTTGAAAGAGATTTCCGCCATAAATAATCATTCCATATCCATCAGCCCAAATTGCAGTATGTTGTGATCTGGATATAGGTGCACTGGTTGATGAAAGGGCGGCCCAGAAATCTGATGTTATGCCGGATGTCCTGGCTAAAGTTTCCTGCGAATAGATACCGTTATTAGTGGCATAATCAGCCTTAATACGGTAATAATAAGTCATACTTTGGGTTAGGGTGGTATCGGTATAAGTGATGACATTAGCCGTGACCGAACCGACCTGGGCGTAAGTTCCGGACGAGCCGGTCTTACGTTCAATAAGGAACCCTTGCTCTGAACTGAAATTATCGCTCCAGGTAATACTGGCTGATGTAGCAGAAGTCCCAGCTCCATTTAAGGTGAAAGGCATATCCCAACCGGTATCCGGGGTGGTTACCGAGGCTTCATTGGAATACTCGCTTTCGGCATTTGTATAAAAATTCCTGGTCCGGTAATAATAATTTATAGCCGGTGCGACACTTGTATCGGTATAACTGTGCACATCACGCCCTAAGTTTACAATAGTGATATATACCCCGGTTGTTCCGGCCTTCCGTTGGACCCTGACGCCTTGTTCAGATAGCGAATCTTCCTGCCAGGTAAGGACGACCTGCGTGGATGACGAAGCTGTCGCCGTCAGGTTATAGGGGGCTTCAGCTACGAAACTATTGCCGGTTTCGTTGTTCTGTTGCAGGGCGCTGGTGCAACCCTTGGCGCCGGTATTGACTAAAATAGCCATACCGAGTAATAGTGCCAGACATACGAATAGTCCGAGTTTTTTACGCATAGTTAACCTCCTGATAATTAATTATTAATTATAAAATTTATACCTGACTTACTATAATAGTCAACTAAAATATAACTTAACTTTATAATTTAGGTTATGGTTTATACTTGGGTTGTTCGACCCCAACCCGTACGGTTAGGGGAGTTACAGCCCAGTATAGTTGGCAGTATTCTTCACAGACTGCCGACTATAATTCGCACAGTTCCGAATAGGTTTCCGGCCGCCGGTCGCGGTAAAACTGCCAGTTATTACGGACTTCCCGGATAAAATCCATATCCAGGTCAGCTATCAGGACTTCATCATTATTACGGCCGGCCTGGGCGATAATCTTGCCGCGCGGGTTGGCGAAATAGCTGGTGCCGTAGAAATCTCCGGTATTCCAGGGTTTTTCCCGGCCGACCCGGTTAATTACGCCGACGTAATATTGGTTTATGGCCGCATAAGCCGGCATGCCCAGCTTCCAGATATGTTCGGAAAGACCGGCTACGGTGGCATTGGGATTAAAGAGTATCTCGGCGCCTTTCAAGCCCATTATCCGGGCACCTTCAGGATGGTGGCGGTCATAACAGAGGTAAACACCGACCTTGGCATATCGCGTTTGGAATACCGGGTAGCCCAGGTTCCCCGGCCGGAAATAGAACTTTTCCCAGAACCCCGGATGACAGTGGGGCAGGTGGCTTTTGCGGTATTTTCCAAGATAGGTACCGTCCGCGTCAATCACCGCCGCGGTGTTATAGTATTCGCCGGGCATTTCTTCTTCGTAAACCGGAGCGACGATAACCATGTTGTATTTCTTGGCTATTTTACGGAGCAGCGAAATGGTCGGCCCGCCGGGTACTTTCTCGGCCAAGTCATACCAGCGTGAGTTTTGTTCGGCCGCGAAGTATGGGCCATAAAATAGTTCCTGCAGGCAAACTATCTGGACTTTTTTATCTGCGGCCTGCTTGATAAGCTTAAGGTGTTTGTCAATAGCAGCTTTCTTAATGGCCTGGTTTGATGCTTCCGGACCTTTGACATTAGAGGCTTGTATCAATCCGCATCTGACGGTATTTTTCATATCAAGTCGTCCTGTCTAATTTATTTATTATCTTTGGGCTCATCTGCGCCGCCTATGGGCGGGGCAGTTGGCTGAGTTATATTTTTATTGGTATGGCGTTTCGCTATGGCCGATATTAATTTTTCTCCGGCCCATTTGGAAACAAACAGCAGGGCTAGGAAGAATATCAATAAGGCGATGAATAATAATAATTTAGTAAAGAACGATCCTGATTGGACCGGTTCCTGAACAGCTGATATTTTAACAGGCCTTGGCGCCGGGGTCGGTTTAGACCCGTTCCCATAAGCCTTTCCCGCTATTTTAGCCATTTCGCTGACGGCTTCCTTGCTTTTGCTGATATCCGGACCGTTGGTTCCTTTTATGCCGGAAGAAAGGTCGGCTGTTGCCGCATCGCTTTTAGCCGAAGGCGGCATATCAGCCGAACCGGATGTTTGTTTCTGGGTTATCTCGTTTGTCTTGGTTTGGTCAGTTGCATCAAGGGTTTCTTTGTAGGTGATTGTCGTCCGTCCGATGACAATGCGGTCATTATCCTTTAGCTTCCGCATCGTTATTTTTTCTCCGTTAACCAGGGTGCCGTTGCGGCTGTTTATATCGGATATATAATATCCATCCGGCTGTTTAACGATGCGTGAATGCTGGCGCGAGGCACGAGGGTCGTCTATGTAGACGTTATTAGTTTTCTCGCGTCCGATGATAGCTTCTTCTGTAAGATTGAAACTTTTTACCTGGCGGTCAGCAGTTTCTATAATCAAGCCTGGCATGACTACTTACCCTCCTCGGGCTTATTTTCAGGATGAATAACCGTATCTGTTGCAGAATAGGGGTTAATTTCGGGCGTTTTTCCGGAAATTTCCTCTTTTCCTATTTTGGTCAATTCCTGTTTTACCCCGTCTACTTCCTTCTTAAATGACTTATATCCCTTGCCCATTGCCCGGGTTATTTCGGGCAGACGCCGTCCGTAAAGCATTAAGGCCAGAAGGATAATTACGAGTATTTCGAAACTGCCTATATTCATATTAACTTGTGGCAAAATACTATTTCTATTGTATTATGTCAATAATAAAATATAATTATTGTTATGCCTTACAAAAAACAGGATATATCACCCCGAGTGGAGTTGATAGAAATTCAGAAACGACTGCTCAAGCGTATAAAACAAAGTCTTTACGCTGAATACTGCCTGACCAACCCATGGATTGATGAGTATTATGAGGATTATAAAAAGCTTACCAGTTATTACGAAAGATTGGTTTCTAAGGCGGAACTTCTTGATGAGATAATCAAATCTAATATTGTTTATCTGGGTGATTATCACACGCTGCGCCAGTCGCAAAAGACATTGGTTCGTATGCTTGGGCCTATCATAGATTCCGGTTTTTCACGCCCGGTGGTTATCGGGCTGGAAATGTTCCGGGCCGAGTACCAACCTTCAATAGACAGATTTCTAAGCGGTGGAATTAGTGAAACTGGGTTCCTTAAGCAGGTGAATTACGATAAAACTTGGGGTTTTAACTGGAATCATTACAAGATTATTCTGGATTTTGCCCGCCAGCATAACATCAGAGTATGTGGGTTAAATACCAGGGATATAAAAGGCAAAAACTCCTTGGATCGGCGCGACGATGTTATTGCTAAAACTATAGCCGATATGTTATCCCAAAACCCTAAAGGATTAAATCTGGTTTTATTCGGTGACCTGCATATAAGCGAGAACCATTTACCTAAAAAAGTGGACCAAATAATTGTCGAGGAAGGGTTGCCTGTCTTAAAGAGGCTTATTATCTGCCAGAATTCCGAGCGTATTTACTGGAAGCTGGCGTCTCAGGAGTTGGAGCAAACTACCGAAGCAGTTAAGATTAAAGATGGTGTTTATTGCGTGATGAACTCTACGCCGCTGATGGTTTTCCAATCATGTTTTAGCTGGCAGTATCAGGAAGAAGAATTGAAATCATGCCCGGTGCATTCGGGTTGGTGCCAGGGGGAAGCTCCGGGAACTCTTTTGCCTGAAGAAATGGCCGAGCTGGTTAAAGCGATATGCCAATTTTTGAACTTGGAAGTTCCACCCCTTGATCGGTTTACTATTTGCTCGGCACACGATTTTGATATTCTGGAGAAAGTAAGAAGAAAGTTATCCTCACCGATTGAGAAAGAACGGATTGCGGTTGACTTGGCCCGAACTGAAAGCTATTTCATTCGCGAAGCCAACTTGATATGTTTGTCAAACCTTTCATTGAACCATGCGTCCGAAGAAGCGGCCCACCTGATACATTATCATTATGCATTAACGGATAAAAACGGTAAACCGGCAGAGATTAAGCGGTCGCCGATGGATAATTTTTATTATAATGTTATTCGCGAGGCGTTAGGCTTTTTCGGGTCCAGAGTTATAAACCATAAGCGGCTTTGCAATAAAGAAGCCGATTTTCGGAGTTTGCTTAGCCGTTATGCCCGGAAAAGGGTGATTCCCACCTGGGTTTATGCAGAGCGTCAAATTATTCGAATTGTTCTGGAACATATGAAACGCGAACATGATTATATTGACACTTCAAACTGGAAGACGTATAGAAAAATAAGTTATTTGAATATTGATCAGTGGGTTGGAGTTTCTCAATCACTGGGGTATATTCTGGGTGATAAACTCTATAACGGTGTGATGCAGAATATCGTCAGCCGAAGTGAAATAAGAGAGCTATTTCTTAAGCCCTTTGGTTCGGCCAGAGAGTCCCTAAAAAGCTATCTTTACCTGGTTCGCCGGACGGAATCAGTAAAGGAAGTATTCTCGGGGAAAGAAGATCACTTATGAAAAAAGTTGACCTGATTATCACCGATGTGGCCGAACTGGTCACGGTTCGGGGATATTCAGATAAGCCCTGCTCGGGTGCGGGGCAGATGAATAATCTGGGTATCATTACCAATGGCGCAATTGCCATTCATAAAGGTATAATAATTGAAGTTGGTTTTTCTAAAGATGTTGCTAAAAGATATCGCGCCAGTAAAACCATTAAAGCAACCGACAACGTGGTAACGCCGGGTTTGATAGACCCTCACACCCATCCGGTATTTGCCGGAGACCGAGCGCTTGAATTTGAGATGCGCATAAAAGGCGCAACCTATCAGGAAATATCCGCGGCTGGCGGAGGTATTAGGTCAACTGTTCGTAATACCCGCGCCGCGACTAAGGCTGAGCTTAAGCTAAATGCCCGTAGGTATCTTAATAATTTTATCAGTCATGGGACTACTACGATTGAGGCCAAGAGTGGTTATGGTTTGAATCTTAGCGATGAGATAAAAATACTTGAGGTGATAAATGATTTGAACAAGGGAAAAGACCTGCCTGCAATGGTTCCGACATTTCTTGGTGCTCATGATATTCCGCCGGAATACAAGGATGATAAAGCAGGTTACGTGAAATATCTAAAAGAGAAGATGATACCAGAAGTTAGTAGACGCCATTTGGCTGAGTTCTGCGATATTTTTTGTGAAAAAGGCGTATTCGAGATAAATGAAACGCGTGATATATTGATGACCGCGCACAGATATGGATTTAAACTCAAACTTCACGCTGATGAGTTTGCGCCGTTGGGAGGAGCTGAGCTTGCGGCCGAATTGGGCGCGGTGTCGGCGGATCATTTAATGGCTATTTCTGATAACGGAATCAAAGCTATGAAAGATAAAGGTGTCATTGGTGTGATTTTACCCGGCACCACTTTTGCGCTTGGGCTTAAAAACTACGCTCCAGCCCGCAAGATGGTAGATGCAGGGTTACCTATAGCGTTGGCAACTGATTTTAATCCGGGGACATCAATGACAGAGTCAATGCCTATGATAATGACTATCGCTTGCACGTTGATGAAGCTTACCCCGGCTGAGGTTCTGGTGGCCGCTACGATTAATGCGGCTTATGCAATTGAAAAACAAAAAAAGGTTGGTTCGTTGGAAGAAGGCAAAGACGCGGATATTGTTATCTGGAATGCGCCTTCTTACCGACACATCCCGTATCACTGGGGAGTCAATCTTGCAAAAGTAGTGATAAAGAAAGGGAAGATGGTTGTATGAAAAAGAGATTGTGGCTCAATGTCGGATTGACAGCCGTAATAATAGCCACTGGTTGCGCAGCGGATCCTCAGGTTAAGGAAATAAAGAAGCCGGAATCCACTGCAAATATCAATATTGTTGCTCCTGTTACTGCGCCCAGTGATAAGGTAAAACTGGAATGGAAATTTTTTAAAGACAATACTTATAAATATAAGATGACCCAGGAAATGATATCTAATACTTCAGAGCCGACGATGGGTGAACAGAAAATGGCCATGAAACAGGAAATAAATTATTCCCAAAAAGTTATGGGTGTTAATGAGAACGGCGCAGGGATATTGGAAACGACTTATAATACGGTGAACCTTAACGCTGATATTCCTATGCTTGGTAAAATTAAATTCGATTCGACTAATCCCGAAGATATTGCCACTCTGGATAATTCGGATCCGGCTCCGCAGAAAATGCTATTTAGACCTTTTATGGTAATGTTGGGGAAGAAACTTACCGTTAATATGGATAAATCAGGTCAGGTTATAGAGGTTAAAGGCATTAGTGAGCTTATGGATGAATTGCTCAAGGGTAATGAAAGATTTGCTGATCAGATAAAAGCGAGTTTTAACGAAAAATGGTATACTAGTCTGATGACCCAGGCTAATACCCGGTTGCCCGGAGCAATTGTTGCTAAAGGCGAGTCTTGGACAAATGAAACAGAGATTCCGGTTCCTATGGCCGGTAATATTAAACTTGCTATAAAATCCACTTATATGGGTAGCGAAATTTATAATAACCGCAATTGCGCCCGGATTGATGATCAGATTACCCTGAGCTTTAATCTGGAGCAACTTCAGCAGCTTGGGGATAAGGTTAAGATAGAATGGTCCAATAATAACGGGATTCGAAAGACATATTTTGACTTTCAGGTCGGGCAAGTTATCAAGAGCGAAGCCAATATGAGGTTAACTATGGATGTGACTATTAAAAGTGCTTCGTCACAGGATGAAGGTGTTAATAATGATCCTAATCAGATGCCTCCGGAAATGAAAATAAAGAACGATATTTTTATCAATACAACTCTTGAATTACAGGAGTAAAAAATGCAGATAGTTGAATGTGTACCTAATTTTAGCGAAGGTCGTCGTTCCGAGGTGGTTGACCAGATACTTAGAGAAATTACCCTGGTCAAAGGCGTTAAGCTTCTGGATAAAGAAATGGATTTTAACCACAACCGGGTGGTGGTGACTTTTATCGGAACTCCGGCCGGTGTCGGGCAAGCCGCTTTCAGCGCTTGCAAGAAAGCATCCGAATTGATTGACCTGACCAAGCACAAAGGCGAACATCCGCGCATGGGCGCGACAGATGTGATACCTTTTATACCTATTCGGGAAATCGCCATGGGTGATTGCATTAAAATCGCACGTCAGGTCGGGCAAGATATCGGTGTGAAATTAGGCATACCGGTCTATTTGTATGAAGAAGCTTCGACCCGTCCGGAACGAAAGAATTTAGCCAACGTGCGCAAGGGTGAATTCGAAGGTTTGAGTGAAGAAATCGGTAAGAATCCAGAGCGTACTCCCGATTTCGGGCCCAATCGCATTCATCCGACTGCCGGCGCCACGGTCGTGGGAGCTAGAATGGTACTGGTGGCTTTCAACGTTAACTTAGCATCCAACGACCTGATACTGGCTAAAAAAATAGCCAAGACCATTCGGGAATCAAGCGGTGGTATGCCTAATGTCAAGGCTCTTGGTCTGATGCTCCACGACCGCAACATTGCCCAGATTTCTATGAACTTGACTAATTATAAGGTTTCTTCTCCCAAAATGGTATTTGACCGGATAAAACAGCTGGCCGGAGAATCCGGCGCCAAAATATTAGAAAGCGAATTAATCGGCTTGGCGCCTCAGGAGACGTTTCAGGGTACTTCTCCGCAAGAACTTAAAATTGCTAATTTTAGCTCCGACCAGATAATTGAAAACCGAATAAAAGACTTGTAGGCATAAACGTACGGTTGTTCTGATGTGCAAGAAAAGTTTGCCGTTTCGGCGAAAATAGGCTATAATATATCCATAAGGAATAAGCCTATTATGCGGTTTGTATTTATCTGTCTTTTAGTCAGCTTCATGATTTTAGGTTACGGCGGCATTTGCCAGCAACCTGATTCAACCACCGGCAGCAGTGATGTTGCTTGGGGGCCGGTTGCTCCGACTAACCTTACGGCAACCGCTGTTTCTTCGTCTAAAATAAACTTATTATGGCAGGATAACTCTGATGATGAAAAGGAATTTCAAATAGAGGTATCAATTGATGGACTAAATTACTTTTTGCTTAGTACCATAAGCCCTAATGTTACCGTTTTTACCGATACCAGCCTGGTGGCTTCAACCATTTATTATTACCGAATCCGGGGATGGAATAATTCTGGTTTTGGTCATTATTCTAATGTTGCTTCAGCCACTACATTGCCTCCGCCTAACGCACCTTCGGCCGTAGCTTTACGGGTAGTTACTGATAGCCAGATCAATGTTTCCTGGATTGATAACTCCAATGATGAAAATGGTTTCAGAATATACCGACGCATTGGAATGAGTGGAAATTATATGGAAATATTTGCAGTGGCGGCTAATATGGTTTTTTATAGCAATACTGGGTTGACACCTGGGCAGGATTATTATTACAAGGTTGTGGCTTATAATGACGGGGGGGCGAGTGCATATTCTAACGAAGCTCAAGCGGTTTCAACCGTGACTTTGCCGTCCGTGCCGTCGGGTATGAACGTCTCAAATATATCCGGGTCGTCGACCGCTCTGAGCTGGAGCGATAATTCCGATAACGAAGACGGTTTTATTATCGAAAGAAGTTTTGACGGAATAAGTTTTTCGGGACTTGTCACTTTAACAGAAAATACCACGGTCTATACCGATACCGGATTGAACAGCTCTTCACCATATTATTACCGGGTCAGCGCTTACAACTTTGCCGGGAATAGTGCCAATTCTAATCATGGCTATGTAGTCACTCCGGTCTGGACTCAGCGTTTAGGCACGCTTGACCGTGACTGCGCTTTCGGTGGAGCTTCCGATTCCGAAGGAAACATCTACAGCACCGGTTTTACCAATGCCGGCATGGACGGGAATGTTTATTACGGCGGCCGGGACGTGTTCCTAGTCAAATATGATCGGTATGGGATTAAACAATGGACCAAACAAGACGGTACACTCCAGGATGATTATGCCAGCAAGGTAGCAGTCGATACTTCGGGCAATATTTACATTGCCGGCTACACCTACGGTAATTTTGACGGCAATAATAATGCCGGGATTATCGACTGCTTCCTGATTAAATACAATTCAGCCGGTATCAAGCAATGGACTCGGATGTTCGGAACAGAATCTGGTGATATCGCCGAAGCGGTTTATACGGATTCTAATGGTAATGTTTACGTCACAGGGTTAACATACGGCTCATTTCCGGGGAATACTAATCAGGGTGACGCTGATGTATTTCTGGCCAAATACGACGCTGCAGGAGATTTTAAATGGGTCAGTCAGCTTGGCTCCGATTTGTATGATACTGGTTACGCCGTAGCTGTTGATGCCGGTAACAGCATCTATATCGCCGGCAAAACCGCCAATGAGTTTGAATTAGGACAGCGTAAAGGTGTTAAAGGTATGGATGATTTCTTTATCGCCAAATACGATTCCAACGGCGTAAAATTGTGGGCTAAGCAAGATGGCACTAACGCCTATGACAATGCCTACAACCTGGCGCTGGATGCTTCAGGCAATATCTATGTCATTGGTAATACTAACGGAGAGATGGAAATCGGCAAATGGCAGGGCGGTTATGATGTTTTTATTGTCAAGTATGATTCATCTTGCACTCGGATATGGTCAAAACAGATTGGTTCGACCAAAAACGATACAGCTTATAGTCTGGCCATCAACAATAACGACTATATCTATATAGTTGGCGATACTTCAGATTCATTTGGAGACAATGCCTATATCGGTGGCACGGATTACTTCTTGGTCAAATATGATTCAAGTGGCGCACAAATTTGGGTTAAGCAGGGCGGTACCATGGCTGATGACAATGCCCATGATATTGTTATTACGTCCTATAATTTTATCTATATTCCGGTGTTCTCTTTTGGAGTTATCGATAATTATTCCAATCAGGGTGATTATGACGTTTTTCTGATAAAATATAATCTGGACGGTCAAAAGAAATAAGTGTTATGCTGCGGATATTGAAGTATTTCGTCATTTCTGGCGTCATAATGATTTTATTGAATCATGATGCGTTGGCCATCTGCCCGCGTAAGGCGCACGGCTGGACCGATGCCGACCGTGAGATGATAAAGAAAAAGCATGGCAAGCAGGAAGAAGAGAAAGATAACAATACCGAGGTTAAGCCGGATGATAAAACCAAAGAAAAGGCTCCGGAACCGCCCAAGGATATCAAAACACCTGATGGCAAAAAATTGCTCCCCGATATTAACGCTAACCCGGATACCCAACAACCGGACCTCGGTAAAGAATCCAAACCGAGCGATTCATCAGAACAATCAACAGAAGAAGGCATTAGCCCGGCCGGCCGAAACGCATCCCGCCCGCCATTGAGCGAGGGGCTTCAGCCCCGGCTCCAGAGTATTCGCACCGAGGCCAATGCCGAAGGCCAGGTGGTCAGCCTGGCCGGGGTGGTCGAGCCCTGGGAGGTCTGGTGGACATTGAATCGGGAGCAGTTCCTTGATTTCCGGCAGCCGATAGAATGGGTTACCGTAAAAGAAAGCGAAGGCAGCCGATCGGTTATCCGCCATAAAATATACGATGATTTGTTTAATATCCTGGTCAAATCCCTGGAAGAGCGCGATATGACCGTGGCCTGGAACGCGGCTATTGCCCTAGGCCGGAGCGGCCGAGCCGAGGCCGTCAAACCGCTCAAAAAAGCCTATGGCAATACTCCTTACATTTTAGTGAAAAACTACGCGCTTATCAGCTTGGGTTGGCTCAAAGACATTTCTTCATTAGACATTCTGACCGAAGTTTTATTGGACAAGAAAATGCCCGAAATCAGCCGGAGCCACTCGGCCGTGGCTCTTGGTTATATCAACGACCCGGTTTCCATCAAGGCTTTGAAAGACATCGTCACCGACAGCGATTACCGCAAACAATCGGACGTGGTTTGCGCCGCCATGTTTTCATTGGGCCTGCTCAAAGATGAATCGTCCGCCAAACTCCTGTCAGGTTATCTCAACAGCGAAAAGCGCCTGGAATCCCGCCTGCGCGTCTACGCCGCGCTGGGATTGGGGCATATCGGCACTGACGATGCGTTTGCCGAGCTGAAAAAGTGCCTGGTCGACAAGGATAAGGATGTGCGCGTATCCGCGGCCATGGCCCTGGGATTGGTCGGCCAACCCAAGGCCAAAGACGAGTTGATTATCATGCTCAAAGACAAAGACGAGACCGTCCGCGGCATGGCCGCCGTATCGCTGGCGCAATCTATCCGGCAATATCCGTCCAAGTCCGTATTCGCCAAATCAGCGGCTGACGCTTTGCTGGCGGCATTGGCCAATAGCAAGCGCGAGGCCCAGGGTTTGATGATACTGGCCCTAGGCATCCTGGGTGAACCGCGCCTGAAACCGGAATTGAAAAAGATAATCGAAGACCGCAAGAAAACAGATATGCTCAAAGGCGCGGCTGTCATCGCTTACGGCCTGCTTAAGGATAAAGATGCTGTGCCGATGCTGTCCGAGATGCTGGCTAAACGGCCGGAAGACCCGGTGTTGGCGCCTTACATAATTCTGGCTCTGGGAATGATCGGCCAGGAGAAAGGCGTTGAGGCGATACTTCCTTTATGGCAGGCGGTCGATAAAAATATCGGCTCCGTGGCTTATTCCAATATGGCCGTAGCACTTGCCATGCTCGGCAAACGCCGGGAGGTGATTGACCAACTGGTCAAACAGTCCGGCCCGGGCCAGAACAATATCTTGCGCCAGTACGCGCTCTATACCCTGGGCCTGCTGGCCGACCGCCAGGCGGCCCAGTCGCTGGTCGACGCCTGCAACGAATCATCCAATAATAATATCAAATCTTATGCCGTGGCCGGCATCGGCCTGCTTATGGAAAATAACCGCACTCCGCTGATAACCCAATGGACGGCCGGCAATAACACCGAGGTTTTTACCTGGATTATAGATCATCTTCTGCCTATACCGTCCTGGTAGAAAATTTCCTTATTCTTTGGCTATAAATATTTCAGATATGTTTACAAAGACAGCCTGATGATTTCCCTACAGAGTTGTGGGAACTCGATGCCGACGGCCCGGGCCGCTTTGGGCACCAGCGAGCGTTCGGTCATGCCCGGAATGGAATTGACCTCGAGCACATAAGCCTTCTTCTTGGCCGGTGCGTAAATCAGGTCGACCCGCGAAAACCCTTTGCAACCCAGTGATTTGTATGCCCGGAGCGCCTGGCGCTGTATCATCCGCGCGGCCGGCGCCGGAATCCGTGGTTTGACGATATACTGCGTCCTGTTATCCTTGTATTTGGCCCGGTAGCTAAAAAAGTCCTTATAAGGTTTCATTTCAATCAGCGGCAGAGGCCTGTTCCCGAGAATGCCTACCGTCACCTCGCGTCCGGCGATATATTTTTCCAGCAGGATATCTTGGTCGTAGCGGAAGGCCAGCTTCAACGCATCGTAGAGCTCGTCGGCGCTACGGGCGATGGAAACTCCGACGCTGGAGCCCTCGGAGCGCGGCTTGACCACCAGTTTCCCCCATTTCCAGAACGCCTTGCAGGCTTTAACGGGGAATCTGGAATCTGAAATATGCAATTGCCTGTACGGAGCGCCGGGGATGCGGTGCTTGTCTAATAGCCGCTTGGTGGCGAATTTATCCATGGCATTGAGCGACGCCTGGCGGCCCGAGCCGGTGTAAGGGATGTGATGCTTGTCAAGCAATGCCTGGAGCTGGCCGTCCTCGCCGAATTTGCCGTGCAGGGCGATAAAACTGATATGGCAATCTTTCAGGTCGGCCAGTATCCGCTTGGGGTCGGGGCTTTTTATGTCTATCAGCTTGACCGGATAGCTCAGCGACCTCAGCCCGGCGGCCACGGCCTTGCCGGACTTGAGCGAGACGGGCCGCTCCGAAGAAAATCCGCCGTACAATACGCCGATGCGAAGCTGGCTATTATTAAGAAGTTTTAGCAAGCTGTGTTTATTTGTATTCATCCGTGAAATCCGCGGTTTTTACCAGTTTTGTATTTCCAGTTCCAGCTTGATCCGATACTTATTATATATCGTCTTTTTCACCAGATTAATCAAGCGCTGGATATCAGCGGCCCGGGCTTTGCCGGTATTGACGATGAAATTGGCGTGTTTGGCAGAGACCATAGCGCCGCCGACGGCCTTGCCTTTCAGCCCGGCTTGGTCTATCAGGGCGCCGGCCGATTTACCGGCCGGATTTTTGAATACGCAGCCGGCGCTCCAGGCGGCCAGCGGCTGGCCGGACCGTTTATCTTTCATTATCCCGGTCAAACGGCTGATTATTTTCTTGGCCGGTTCTTTCTTTAACTGCAGGGTAATCAGGTAAGCGATATAACCTTTTCTTAAGATATTTGATGTCCGGTAGCCGAACCACAAATCCCTGTTGTTCAGGCGCGCCGCCTGCCCGTTCTTGTCCAGGGCCAGGACCGATTTTACCAGCGGCCCGATATTGCCGTATTTGCCGCCGGCGTTCATGGCCACGGCGCCGCCCAGGTTGCCCGGGATGCCGGCCAGAGTTTCCAGCCCGCTTAAGCCCATCCGGACTGTCCGGGCAATCAACACCGGCAGCGGATACCCGGCCCCGACGTTGACGATAGTTCCCTTGCGCTCCAGCTCGCGGTTGGTTATTTTAATGACTACGCCTTTGACGCCCTTGTCGCTGACCAGCAGGTTCGAACCCTCGCCCAGGATTCGGACCGGGATGTTATTGTCCAGGCAAATGTTATAGGCGGCCCGGAGCTGGAACATGGTCTGGGGCACGATGAACACCTCGGCCGGCCCGCCCACCCGTAAGGTGGTCTGCAGGTTCATCGGCTCGCTAAACCGGACCAGCGGCGTATTGACCGACTTGAATAATTGGAGCAGTTGTTTATTCATAAGTTAACCCTTTTTTAATTCCTGCTTGAGCATCGGCCCGATTTCCCAGACATCGCCGGCGCCCAGGGTGATGATCACGTCGCCCGGGATGGTGTTGCCCTTAAGATAGCCGGCGATATCGGCGAAGTTGTCAAAATATCTGGCTCGGGGCGATATTTTATTAATTGCATTAACCAGGTCGGCGGACGAAATCAGGGCCCGTTCCCTGGCGTTGTCGCGGGCCGAATAGATGGGCGGGACCAGGACCGCGTCGGCCGCCTGGAGCGCTTGCGCGAACTGATCCAAAAACAGCCGGGTCCGGCTGTACTGGTGCGGCTGGAAGACGCAGAATATCCGCCGGCCCGGATAGGCCGCCCGGGCCGTTTGGAGCGTGCTGGTTATCTCGGTCGGATGGTGGCCGTAATCGTCGATGATGATGCGCCCGCGGACGGCCGGGCCGGAAGCGATGACGTCGAACCTCCGGGCCACGCCGGAAAATCCGGCCAGCGCTTTCCTGATAACCGGTTTGGCGATGCCCAGCCGGTCAGCCGCGATTATGCAGGCCAGGGCGTTATAGAAATTATGATGGCCGGGGATGCCCAGCCTGAAATCGCCGTATAACTGCCGCTTATGCCAGACCCGGAACCCGTTATTGCCCGGTAGCGGCTTGAAATGCCACTCGGCCCTGGCGGTCGAGCCGAAGGTGGCTACCCTTATTTTCAGTCCCTTGAGGCACCGGCGCACGCCCGGGCTGTCGATATTGGCGATGACCAACCGATCGGCCGGCCCGCCCGAACGATAGCCGTCATCCAGCCGGGCGGGCGGCATCAGGCAGAACTGCCTGAAGGCCTTGACCACGTTTGCGAAATTACTGTAATAGTCCAGGTGGTCCGGCTCGACGTTATTGACGATTCTTATTATGGCCGGCAGCTGGTGGAAGGAGCGGTCGTATTCGCAGGCCTCGACCACGAAATAAGGGCTCCGGCCCGGCCGTGCGCTGCTTTGGAAATCCTTGGGTACGCCGCCGATGACAAAAGACGGCTTCTTCCCGGCCTGATGGAGTATATGCGCCATCAGCGACGAGGTGGTGGTTTTGCCGTGCGCGCCGCTGACGGCGATGCCGTAGCCGGCCCGGCGCATCAGCAAGCCGAGCAACTGGGCGTATTTGATGATGGGAATGCGGTACTTATTGGCCCGGATGATTTCCGGATTGCTGCCCGGGATGGCCGCGGATTTTATCACCAGTTTGCAATCGGAATTGATGTTGCTTGCCCGGTGATTAGGAAATAACTTTATGCCTGATTTTTTGAGATAATGTTTTATGGATGGGATAAGCTGCAGGTCTGAACCGCTGACTTTGGTTTCAGAGGAAGCCAGGTAATGGGCCAGCCCACTCATGCCGGTGCCGCTGATGCCTATGAAATGGACCGGTCCTTTATTAAGGTTTAAGCTTGTTAATGGTGTTGCCATTAGTGTGGTTTTTGCAGCCGGTTAATTTCTTCTTTAAGTTGAGAGGTTGTCTGTCTGATCTCCGATTCGGCTTTCTCGCGCAGAGTTCTAGTGGCTTCGCGCATTTGGTGTTCCACGTTCTGGCGGAGCAGTTCTGAAAAACGTTCTATTTCATTCTGGCTGTCTTCTTTAAGCTTATTAAAGAAGACCAGCAGTTCACCCCGGCGTTGTTCCAATTCCTGGGTAATCTGGTCGAATCGCTTAGTGACTTCATCGCTATCGGCGAGATACTTATCGGCCCTTTTGGAGATTTCTTTCATTTCCTTGATTTTAGATCCGGCCATATAGCCGAAAACTACGGTTAAAAAGACTATCAGGATAAGCTCCAGAAGCATGACGATAAAGGCGAAATTCAGGTATCGTTGTAGCTCGGCCAGTTTTTGGCCGGCCATTTCCGTTTCGCCGAATTGTTTCATTCCTTCTTTTCCCCACCAATCAAGCCAGGTATCGTAATCGGACGGAAAAGACTGTCGGGATAGCTTGGTCAGCGATTTATAAGCCGCCTCGCGCACTTCGGCGTTATCGTCGGCCAGGGTGTCAATCAGCGGCTTAATAGCATTCTTTACCTTAAGCACGCCCAGAGTAACGGCTACGTTCTTCCTGACCTCCGGGTCTTTATCACGTAATTTGTCTATCAGTCCGGTGGTTGTATCTTCAGCAAAAGCCGTGTTTACAGCTATGGCAGATAAGCATAAGCAGATAATCGCAAATATTGATAAATACTTTTTCATATTCATACCTCCGGTAATTTATTTAACATCAATTATAAGTAAAGCAAGATAATTGGGAAGTAAAAATGATGATTTAATTTAGTGCCGGTTCGAGCTCCGCCCAGAGGCGGGACAGTTAAACATTTTTTAGGATAAACTGCCAGAGTATAAAATAGTTGACATCTGTTCCGTAAATAATAAAACTATCACCTATGAAGCAGACAGATATTATTAATCTTAAAGACTACGAAGGCCAGGATGTAGTTGTCAAGGGCTGGCTTTATAACAGCCGCTCCAGCGGCAAGCTCCAGTTCCTGCAGGTGCGCGACGGCACCGGCATCGTCCAGGGAGTTTTATCCCAGAAGGATGTGGGAGAAAAGCTTTTCAAGGATACGGCCGCTATTACCCAGGAATCGTCCGTCATCATCACCGGTAAGGTGCGCAAAGACGAACGCGCTCCGGGCGGCTACGAACTGACCCTGTCCGGCGTCCAGCTGGTTGGCCTAAGCCAGCCTTATCCCATCGCTCTTAAGGACCATGGCATCGGCTTCCTGATGGAACAACGCCATCTCTGGCTTCGTTCTAGGAAACAGGCCTCGATCCTGCGTATCCGGGCCGGCATTATCCGGGCTATCCGCGACTATTTTGACAGCAACAGCTTTGTCCTGGTTGACGCGCCGATACTTACCCCGGCCGCTTGCGAGGGCACGAGCACTTTATTCGAGGTAACCTATTTTGATGACAAGGCTTATCTCTCCCAGTCCGGCCAGCTTTACAGCGAGGCGGCCGCTATGGCTTTGGGTAAAGTTTATTGTTTCGGCCCGACCTTCCGCGCCGAAAAATCAAAAACACGCAAGCATCTGACCGAGTTCTGGATGGTCGAGCCGGAAGCGGCTTTTTACGAGCTGAAAGACGTTATGGAACTGGCCGAAGGCCTGATTTGCCACATCGTCAGTTGGGTGCTCAAGAATAATATCGAAGACCTGAAAATACTTGAACGTGATATCAGCAAACTGGAAAAGGTGAAACTGCCGTTCCAGCGGATTTCATATTCCGAGATAGCCCAGATGTTTAAGAAACACGGCCATCAGTTCAAGGACGGCGACGATCTTGGCGCGCCGGAAGAGGAGTTCATCGGCCAGCATTTTGACGCACCGGTGATGATTCACCGTTTTCCCATGGCCGTTAAGGCGTTCTATATGAAACCTGATCCTAATGAGCCGGACAAAGCGCTTTGTGTTGATGTCATTGCGCCCGAAGGATACGGCGAAATCATCGGCGGCAGCCAGCGCGAAGACGACTTGGCCGAACTGGAAAAGCGTATTGTCGAGCAGAAACTGCCCAAAGCGTCTTTTGAATGGTATCTGGATTTGCGCAGGTACGGCTCGGTGCCGCACGGCGGTTTCGGGCTGGGTGTGGAACGTACCGTCGCCTGGATTTGCGGCCGAGAACATATCCGCGAATGTATCCCGTTCCCGCGGATGCTTTATAAGATTTATCCGTAATTTATTTGATAATGAGTTTATCCCGCAATTGTTATGAGGTATAATCTAAGCCCCGCCGTGAGGCGGTAGACCCAGTAATGGTCTTCGCTGATATTAATCAGCTAATGCCTAACTGGCTCTAAAGAAAGGATGTCTATGAGTATATTGATAGTGTTGTTGATTGTTATCGGAGTTGTGATATTGTTTGGATTGCTATGGGTTATTGCCACGTATAACGGATTGGTCGGTCTGCGTAATACCGTCAAGAACGCCTGGTCGCAGATATCGGTTCAGCTCAAGCGCCGCTATGATCTGATACCTAATCTGGTCGAGACGGTCAAGGGTTATGCCAAGCACGAGAACACCACCTTTGAAAATGTGGCTAAGGCGCGCTCGGCCTGTATGCAGGCGCAAGGCGTAGCCGAACAGGCCAAAGCGGAAAACTTCCTGTCCCAAACGCTCAAGTCGCTTTTCGCCGTGTCGGAACAGTACCCGGAGCTCAAAGCTAATCAGAACTTTCTGGCATTGCAGGAAGAGCTGACCGCTACCGAGAACAAGGTCTCGTTTGCCCGCCAGTTCTACAACGACAATGTTATGCTTTTTAACAACAAGATACAGATGTTCCCGTCAAACATCATCGCGAGTATGTTCGGGTTTAAGGCCGAAGAGTTTTTTGAGGTGGAATCAGCCGAGGAAAAGAAGGCGCCTAAGGTGCAGTTCTCTTAGAAACAGTTCGAATCCAGTTTTGGTCGGGATAAGTTACTGTTTCTTAGATTTCGCACTTATTATGGGTTTCATTAATATAATTGTGGGGTAAACTCAATCTGTTTGAACCGTGAAACTCAATAAACGCCTGTGTGATATCTGCCGGGAGTCGTTCGCTCCTTGGCATCTGAAAAAAATTCGTGATTATAATATCTGCCCGGCCTGCCTGAAGTTAATTATTGAAAGAAAAGACGAATGGCTTGAGGCCGTAGATAAATACCCTTCGGTGTCGGAAGCGGTGGACGGGGATGGTGAATGTGTGCCGGCTGTCGTATCCGGTACGGTTGAGTCCAACCTGATGGGTATTGTCCGCAGCGAAGGCAATATTTTCTTCGACGATATTAGGTCGGCCAGCCGGGTTTTCAGTAAAGGGTTTATCGGCGTTATGGTTACCCGTGTTTCTTTGTATGTGGGCACCTTTAGTTATTTTGACCCGCAGGGCAATGCCCACGCTTTTACCACCGGCGTCATGGCGGCTGATCTGGTAACCTGGGTGGTATTTAATATTTTGCAACTGCCCTTTGTGGCAACCGGGTTTATGATTGAATTCGCGATTTACGGATTGATGACCGCTTACTTAATCAGTGGACAGAAGCTTATTGACGTGCCGGATAACTCCGAGCAGATGTGTATCGCTATATTGGTGTTCCTGGCGGTGGGGTTTGCAAAGACAGGCTGGTGGGCCGCCAAGCTGTTTCTTCTGGACGAACCTTGCGAAAATATTTGAATAATCAGTTTAATCCACGCCAGAGGCGCCTGTATGCTTCAGGCAGGGGCAGGTGTTGAATCCACTTACTAAGGTATATGAATATTTACGAACAGCAGAAACGAAACCGGCGCGATACCTGGCTGATAATGGCCATGTTTATCGTGCTGTTCCTGATTATCGGACTGGGGTTTGACTTCTTTTTCACCGGATATTTTCCGGCAGGAACGCTCGTAGCCGTTATAATTGCGGTTATAAGTGTTCTAGGCAGTTATTACGGAGGCGACCGGGTGGTCCTGGCTTCTACCGGTGCCCGGCCGGTTAACCATTTAGACCTCAAAGAGCACCAGTTCCATAACGTGGTTGAGGAAGTCAGCATCGCGGCCGGACTGCCCGTTCCTAAGGTATACATTATCCCGGACCCTGACCCCAACGCCTTTGCTACTGGGCGCGATCCCCAGCATTCCAGCATCGCCATCACCCGGGGCCTGCTGGAACAGCTCAACCGCGAGGAAATTCAGGGCGTGGTCAGCCACGAGCTCAGCCACATCCGCAATTTTGATATCCGGATGATGACGCTGGTGGCCGCGCTGGTCGGGGCCATCGTGCTTCTAGCCGACTGGTCCGGCCGGGCCATGCGCTCGATGGGCCGGGGTCGGTCCAGTTCACGCAAAGGCGGCGGCGGGGCGGCTATTTTTTTTATCATCTGGCTACTTATGATCATCCTGGCGCCGATTATTGCTCAAATACTGGCTATGGCCGTCTCGCGCAAGCGCGAATACCTGGCTGACGCCTCGGGCGCGGAGCTTATCCGCAATCCGCTGGCGCTGGCTAACGCCCTGAGTAAGATAGAAAACGCCGCGGCGCCAACCCAGACCATCAAGCGAGGAGTGGCGCATCTGTGCATCGCTGACCCGTTGGGCCGGTCGTTCACCAATAAGGAAGGTTTTGTGGCCAACCTTATGGCTACTCACCCGCCTATGAATACTCGGGTTCAGCGCCTTAAAGAGATGGCTTACCTCTACCAAAAGAATAATCAATAAAAGCTTGTCTGATGCCGTAAAATATCTATTTTATATGCTTTCATAAATCAATTATAGAAAGGTTTTTATTATGATACGACTGACCGAAGAACAAACGATAATCCAGCAGACCGTACGCGATTTTGCCCGCGAGGTGGTCGCGCCCAAGGCCAAGCAGATAGACAAGACCAAGGAGTTTCCCCACGATACCATCAAGAAGATGGCCGGGCTGTCGCTGATGGGCATACCATTTCCCGAAAAATACGGCGGCGCCGGCGGCGGTGAGCTTAGTTACATCATCGCGGTTGAAGAACTGGCCCGGGCCTGCGGCTCCACGGCCATCACCCTGGCCGCACATACTTCTTTGGGTTCAAATCCGTTTTATATGTTCGGCACCGAGGCGCAGAAGGCTAAATATCTGGTGCCGCTGGCCAAGGGTGAAAAAATCGGCGGGCTGGGCATTACCGAACCGTCGGCCGGTTCGGACGTGCACGGAATCAAGACCGTGGCTACTCCGGCCAAGGGCGGATTTGTCCTTAACGGCACCAAGACCTTCATCACCAACGCCAACGTCGGCAATATCTTCACAGTCGCGGTCAAAGACCCGACCGCGCCCAGGGATTCGGCCAAAGACAGGCCAGGTAAGGCATACGATCCGATTAGCCTGTTCATCGTTGAGCGCGGCTACAAAGGTTTTTCTAACACCAAGGCCGAGGACAAACTCGGACTGCGCGCCTCGGACACCGGAGAATTGGTTTTTCAGGACTGTTTCGTGCCCGAGGAAAACGTTCTGGGTAAGCGGGGTGAAGGGTTCAAATACCTGATGCAAACCCTGGCCGGCGGGCGCATCAGCATCGGCGCGCTGGCATTGGGGTTGGCCCAGGGCGCTATGGATAAAGCCGTCAACTACGCCAAGGAACGCAAACAGTTTGACGTGGTCATCGGCGAATTCCAGGCCATCCAGCATATGATTGCCGACATGGTCGTCGAGATAGAGGCCGCCCGGCACCTGGTCTATACCGCGGCCGAACTATACGAAGAAGGCAAACCGTTTAACCAGGCCGGCGCCATCGGCAAGCTTTTTGCCTCCGAAGTGGCTATGCGCGTCACCAAGAACGCCATCCAGGTGCACGGCGGATACGGTTATATAACTGATTACGAGGTGGAGAGGTTCTACCGCGACGCCAAGCTGTGCGAAATAGGCGAAGGAACGTCGGAAATCCAAAGGCTGGTCATTGCCCGGTACGTGCTCAAGGGAAAATAATATATTAGTCCGGGTTAAGGACTCGTTATAAGAGCTGGTAACTCTAAGATTCTTTATTTCTTGTACTGCATTACGTTAATCGTCTTAAACTCAGATTTCAATGCTGCATACAGCGATTTGAATGATTTATAATGCCGGTTATAAACGGCAACGTTCTTCTTAACGGGCTTGATGCGGCCTTTCAGCTTCAGTGTTTTTTGGCAGGCCTTAATTGCGTTTTTATATACTCCGACCCCGATTCCGGCCAATAGCGCCGCTCCATAAGCCGAACCCTCAGCCGGGTTGACGGTGACGATCTCCTCGTTTAAGACGTCAGCCAATATCCGGGCCCAGATTTTTGACCGCGCACCGCCGCCGGTCATACGTATTTGATTTACCGGGATGCCCATTTTCTTGATGATTTCCAATCCGTCACGCAGGCCGAAACAGATGCCTTCCAGTACCGCTCTGGTCATATGTTGTTTGGTATGCTTCAGGCTCAGTCCGAAAAATACGCCGCGCGCATCAGGGTCGCAATGCGGTGTTCGCTCGCCGCTCAGATACGGCAGGAATATCAGCCCTTCCGAGCCGGCCGGTATGTCTTTGGCGCCGTTAATCAATATTTCGTAGGGGTCGACTTTTCTCTGTCTGGCCATCCTGATTTCCTCACGGCCCAGATTATTGCGCAGCCAGGCCAGCGAGCCGCCGGCGGCCAGCATCACGCCCATGACATGCCATTTGTCCGGAACGGCGTGGCAAAAAGTATGCACCCGGCCGGTCGGGTCGAACTGCGGTTCCCGGCTGTAGGCGAAGACCACGCCTGAGGTGCCGATATTTACGGAGATAACGCCGGCAGTGACGATACCGGTCCCGATGGCCTGGGCGGCCTGGTCGCCGCCTCCGCCCACCACCGGCGTGCCCGGTTTTAATCCGGTCAATCGGGAGATTTCACCGGTAACCTTACCGGTAACCTCAGTGGATTCGTAACACGGCGGCATCCACGATACGGGGATATCCAGTTCCGATAATAATTGCCTGGACCATCTCCTGTTTTTGACATCGAGCAGGAGCGTTCCGGAGGCGTCGGATACCTCGGTGGCGAATTGGCCGGTCAGACGGAAACGGATATAGTCCTTGGGCAGGAGCACGCGGGCGATTTTTCGGTATATAGCCGGCTCGTTGTTCCTGACCCACAAAACCTTTCCGGCGGTGAAACCGGTCAGGGCCGGATTCCCGACCAAGCCAATCAGCCTTTTAGCCCCGACTTTTTTGGTGATGTAATCGCATTCCTTGGTGGTCCGCTGGTCGCACCAGAGGATACAGGGCCGGAGCACTTTGTTATTCTTGTCCAGGAAGACCGAGCCGTGCATCTGGCCGGATAAGCCGATGCCGATGATGTTATCTGGTGAGGTTCGCGTTGATTTGATTATTTCTTTTATGGACCCGACGGTGGCCCGCCACCAATCGACCGGGTTTTGTTCGGCCCAGCCCGGTTTGGGCGTCTGCATCGGATATTCTTTTATCGAACGTCCGACAGTACCGCCGGTTTGGTTAATCAGCAGGGTTTTTACCCCGGTCGTGCCGATGTCAATGCCTAATAAATAATTCATACTTACAGGTTAAATAGTCACTTTCCCCCGTAACCTGATATCCTTGGACGAACTGCCGATCATAATTTCGAAGTCACCCGGTTCCAGAACGTACTTAAGATTCTTGCTCAGGTAGGACAAGTCCTTTTGTCCCAAGGTAAATGAGACTTTTCTGGTTTCGTTTATGTCCAAGCTTATCCGCTGGAAGCGTTTGAGCTCTTTGAGGGGCCGGGCCAGGCGGCTGACCAAATCGCGGATGTATAGTTGGATTACCTCATCGCCCCGGTATTTGCCGGTATTTTTGATATCAAAGCTTACGACGACCTCTAACTTGCCGCCTGTTTTGGCCTGCCTGTGCGCCACCGCACGCAGACAGGACTTGGCGATTTTAAGGTTCCGGTAATCAAACCTGGTATAGCTCAACCCGTGTCCGAACGGGAATAATTCCTGGTTGCCGGAATCCTTCCAGGTCATTGGCGCAAACAACGGATATTCCCACTTTTCCACGTAATCGTAGCGCCGGCCGCTGGGCTTGGGGTTGTAATATAACGGCAATTGGCCGGTAAATCTGGGAAAGGTTACGGGTAGCTTGCCGCTGGGATTGCATTGGCCGATGATTATCTCGGCCAGGGCGTTTCCGCCCTCTTCTCCGGAATACCAATTCTCAACCACGGCCGGCACCCGGTCTATCCATCCGGTCATCGTCACCGGACTTCCGTTAACCAGCACCACTATGACATTCTTTTGCACCCGGCAGATTTCCTTTATCAAATTCTCCTGAACGCCGGGCAGGTTCAAATCGCAGCGGTCCTTATCCTCGCCCTCGGTCTTCTCGAAATTACCCATAAACAGGATTGCCGCATCGGATTTGCCGGCCAGCCGGATGGCCTGCTTGAATCCGGACTTGGAATTGCCGGTGATATCGCAGCCCCGGGCAAATTGGAGCCGGGTAGTTGGTTTGATTTTGTTCTTTAGACCCTGCAGGGGCGTGACCACCTTCTTGCCCATGCCGCTGTATCCGCCTAACCGGGTTTCAGCGGCGTTGGGGCCGAGCACGGCCAGGCGCCTGATATTCCGGCTCAAGGGAAGAACCCGTTCGTTCTTGAGCAGGACAATGCCCTGGCGCGCGGCGTCCAGCGCCAATCGGCGGTGGTCCGGGTGGTCGGTGATTCCGGTGGCATAATCCGGGTTGCGGTAAGGATTATCAAACAACCCCAGCCAGAATTTGACCCGCAACACCCGGGCTACATTTATATCAAGCGTTTTTTCGGATAGCTTTCCCTTCTTAACCAGATTGACCAATTCTGGGAAGCAGTCAACCCAGGGCAGTTCGACATCCATTCCGGCTTCCACGGCCTGTTGGGCGGCCTGGGCTTTGGTGCCGGTCACAGTGTGCTTGGTCATTAAATGAGTAACCGAAAAATAATCTGAGACCACAAAACCTTTAAAGCCCCATTCCTTTCTGAGCACATCGGTCAATAGCCATTTATTGGCTGAGCAGGGTATACCGTCGATCGAGTTATATGCGGCCATCAGCGACAACGCGCCGGCCTGGCGCACCACGGCTTCAAATGCCGGGAAATATATCTCGCGCAGCAGCCGCTCGGAAAGGTGCACCGCATTGCTGTCCCGGCCGCCGTCACCCACGAAATTAGCGGTAAAGTGTTTGGGCGTGGCCACTACTTTTTGCGACTGCAGGCCCCGGACAAAGGCCACGGCCATTTTGGTTGTCAGATACGTATCTTCGCCGTAGGTCTCTTCACTCCGGCCGCAACGCGGATCACGGCAGATATTAATGGTCGGCGAAAGCGCCTGGTTTATTCCGCGCGCCCGGGTTTCCCTGCCGATGGCGCGGGAAATACGCTCGACTAAATTCGGATTCCAGGTGCTGGCCAGGCCGATGGCCTGGGGATAGCTGGCTGAACCATTGGCGCAGCAGCCGTGCAGGCATTCATCGTGAATAATGACCGGTATGCCCAAACGGGTATGCTCCAGCGCGAACCTCTGGATTTCATTGGCGAAAGTTACGCTGGCCGCCGGGGTGAACTGGCGTAGGGTCATGCTTAACTGGCCCAGTCCCTGGCGCAGCCATCTTTTTATTTCAGGCAAAGGAATTTTTCGGTCTATGGTGCTGTCGCTTGAACCCATGGCGCAGAGTTGTTTGACCTTTTCCTGCACCGTCATGCGCTTGAGCAAGTCCTTAACCCGGACTTCTATCGGCAGATGCGGATTTTGATATTTATACTTCTTGCCAGTCATTTCAACACGCTCCTATTTGGCGCTATATTTCTTGTGTATCTTAGCAATCATTTTTTTATCCAAACCAAGCGCTTCATAAACAATCTCGTAACATCCAATCGCGTTCTTGTTCTTCTGTGCCTGGTATAGCGCCTTCAGGTTCATCTTGTCAACCACGCTCTCCAGGAATTCCCAGTGCAGGACGCTGCGCTTTACGGCATCGGTCTGGTTCTCGGTGTATGGGAATAAGTCATAGCCGATTCGTTCGCCGTTCCGGCCGTAACCGGCTTTCCTGAGCTCGACGCACAATGCCAGGGTATCCATGAAGTTCGAAGTCGCGACCATATTGTCGTCGTCAAAATTACCCCAGCCGCTGTTGGCGTGGTGATGGCCCAGCAGGTCTTCGCTCATCAATAGCGCGGCGTATTCGGCCAGATGTTCGCCGTTCATTATCAGATGCTGCCAGTCCATATTTATCTTTAACCGGGACGTATCGGTGCCGAGTTCTTTGAGCTTGTTGACGACAAAAACGCTCATGCCGATATTGCGCATCATTATTTTCATGGCCGGCTCGCTGTTCTTGTGTTCCAGGAGCACGGTGACTTTCTTGGTATTGGCGTATTCCACTATTTCCCGGAGCGCGCCGATGAAATAGTCCCACATCTCGGCATAGGCCGCCTGGAAGGGGTAATTATAGCCCTCGCCGCCCGGCCAGATGATGAGTTTTGCGCCGGTCTGCTTGCACATATCAATGGCTTTGTTGACCAACGATATTGCTTTTGTCCGCAATTCTTTCTTGGGATTAGTGAAACCGCCCCGGGCAAACTCCGGCATGCAGTGCAGCCCCATGGCAATGGCGTAGATATCGTGTTTGCTCAGAATCTTCTTTATCCCGGGCAGGTTTGCCTCGTTCAGTTCGTTTGGGTAATGGAACTCATACCCGTCGACCAGGTCGCCTATTTCCCGGACCGCGCGCGCCACCCTTTGCTCCATGGTTTCATCCACGGCTGATTGATGGTATCCGGCCGGCATGAACCTGGTGGCTAACGGGCTGAGCGCCCAGATGCCGACGCTGTTTTTGACTCTTGTGGATGGCATATGATTTATTCTCCTTTTCTTGATAGATGTTAATAAACCTGATAAATATAATTTTTATCATTCTGAGGGGGAATAATCAAAGAAATCTCAATCTTTTATGGCCAAATTGAAAAAACATAGGCTAATCGAAATCAACTGGCCGGAATTCGGCATATGCGGCCGGCCGCCGAGTTCGACCGCCGAGGAATTCCAGGCCCGGATTAATGCCGTCCGGCAGATGATGAAAGAACGCCGGCTGACGCACCTGGTCGTCTACGCCGACAGGGAACACTTTGCCAATCTTGCTTACCTTACCGGTTTTGACCCGCGTTTTGAAGAGGCTGTTTTGGTAATCGGCCTTAAATCATTCCCGCTTCTGGTTGTCGGCAATGAGTGCCAGGGGTATCTTGCCGTTTCCCCGCTCTACCGGACGGGCAAACTCAGGCACGAACGATTCCAGCCGTTTTCACTCTTAAACCAGCCGCGGGATAAGAGCCGGTTTTTGGGGAGGATATTTTCCGATGAGGGAATCGGCAAGAAGTCTTTTGTCGGATGCGTCGGCTGGAAATATTTCTCCGAGGCGGAACATCCGGCCGGGGTTCGGACCATAGATATCCCGGCTTATATGGTTGATACTCTGCGTGAATTGGCCGGACCGGACCGGGTTGTGAACTCCACGGATATATTAATGCATCCGGATTACGGGCGGCGCACCTTTTGCTCGCCTTCCGAAATCGCCTATTTTGAATTCACCAACATTCTCGCGTCGGAAGGGATGAAACGGATGTTGTTCGGCATCCGCGAGGGGATGATCGATTATAATCTGGTGAAATTAGCCGAATATAACGGAGAGCCTTTGGGGTGCCATCTGACCATGGTTACCGGGTCGAATCGTGAACTTGGCCTTTCCAGCCCGATGGGCGCCAGGATAAAACGCGGGGACCCATTTGCGACGAATATATGCTATTGGGGGAGCAATATCTGCCGGACGGGTTGGGTTGCCGAATCGGCCAGGGATTTGCCGGCCGCCGCCCGGAATTATATTGACGGCTTTGCCGGCCCGTATTTCGTGGTAATGAGTGAATGGTTCCGCCTTTTAAGAATCGGAACGAAGGGTGGTGTTCTGGCAGACCTCATCGCCAAGAAATTACCCTATGGCAAATTCGGCATCTTCCTTAACGCCGGCCATTTGATTCATTTGGACGAATGGCTGAGCTCGCCCATATATCCCGGGTCGGACATCAAGATTCATTCCGGCATGGCCATACAGGTGGACGTGATACCGTCGTCGAAAAGATATTTCTCGACCAGGATGGAAGACGGTTTGGTCATGGCCGACAAAGGCTTACGCGCAAAATTGCAGGAACAATTCCCGGAATGTTACCGGCGCTGCCGGAAGCGAAGGGAATTTATGATTAACGTATTGGGGCTGGAGGTATCGGAAGACGTTTTGCCGTTATCCAATATCCCGGCGATAGTCCCGCCGTTCTTGCTGAAGCCAAACCTGATTCTGGCAGTCAAGTAAAGCATTCTAGTCCTGTGGATTAGCATTCTCCCAATTATAAAGCGTGAAATCGCTAATGTATTTTACTTTACAGCGGGGAATAGATTATTACGATATGCCCATACATTCACGCGCGCCCGTAGCTCAGTTGGATAGAGCGGCGGTTTCCTAAACCGCAGGTCGCAAGTTCGAATCTTGCCGGGCGCATATTGATTGACATTTTTCCATACTATGTTATTAAAAGCATATAAATAAAGTGCTTCTGGGCGTGTATTTTCATAAGAACTAATAATGGTTTCGGACATGGAGCAGGAAAAGATTATTGAAGAGTTGATGCATCTTGGCGCGAAAGGGTTTATACCCAAACCGTTGGCGCCGGATAAACTATTGAGTATGATAGACAGCGTTGTTAGGAGTGGCTAATTTTAGATGAAAAAATCAATACGAATGGAGAGTTTATGCAAAGAGTATTAGGCGTGGTGGTTTTTGTTGCTTTGTCGGCTGGTCTGGTTTCTTGCCAGGGTAAGGGGATTGCTCCGTCGGGAAATGCTGGTGTTCCTGCAGGCGCAGGCATCGCCGGGGTTGCTACTACGGCGCAACCGGACCTAACATCGTTTAATATAATTAAAAACTTAAAAGAGGTTGAAGGTTATTTAACCAGTGATGAATTAAGCGGTAGGATAGCCGGTTCACCGGAAGGGAAACAAGCCTCTGATTTTCTGGTCAGACAATTTAAGAGGTTAAACCTGCAATCGTTTAATACCGAAAAACCTTTTTTCCAGCCATTTAAAGCGCAGGTATTGAAGTTTTTTAAGGATCCGCAACAGGTCCGAACCGCATCGCCCGATCTAAAGGCGTTCTCGACACAGGATGCCAATCTGCAAAATGTGGTTGGGTTTCTGCCGGGTGCTGATGGCATATTAAAAGACGAGGCGGTAATTATCGGCGCCCATTATGATCATCTTGGATGCGATGACCAGGGCGGTATTTATCGCGGCGCAGATGACAATGCCTCCGGTATCGCGGCTTTGTTAAGTCTGGCAGCGCAATTCACTCAATCTTCCCCGAAGCCCAAGCGGACTATCATCTTTATTGCCTTTGACGGCGAGGAACAAGGACTTCTGGGCTCGGCTTATTATACACTGCATCCGCTCTGGCCGTTGGACAAGACTGCTTTTATGATTAACCTTGATACTATCGGACGACCGGTGGATAATAAGCTTTTTGTTTCCGGCAGCGTGTCCAGCCCGGCGCTGAAAGATACGCTCAATCAGGAAAACGAATCTGCAGGATTGAAACTCAACCTGTCCTATGGAGAAGTTCCGGGCGGCGGAGACCATATCAGTTTCCTGCTGTCAAAAGTTCCGACTTATTTCTTCTTCACCGGCGCGCATAGAGATTACCATAAAGTTACCGATATGGTTGATAAAATAAATTTTCCCGGTCTGGTACAAGTTATTCAACTGGTTTACTGCTTCGCCAGAGACGTCTCCAATCAGTCATTGCGTCCGGAATTCAAGGAGCTGCCGTCTAGCGCCATCCCGCCCACCGCGCCAAATCCGAATAAGAAAAGGGTTTCGCTGGGTATGATGCCAGATTTCAGCGGCAGTGACAAGGGTTTCCTGATTGGCGATGTTGGGCAGAATTCGCCAGCCGAAAAAGCCGGAATGAAAGTCGGAGATATTATTGTGGGCATGGATGACAAGACTATCAAGAACCTGAAGGATTTTTCGGATTTTCTTAATTCCAGAAATCCGGGCGACACGGTCAAAATTACCTACCTGCGGGGCGATAAACGTTATGAAACTCAAGCCACGTTCAAAGAACGGATGATGCCATAATCTAGCCGTATTTGGTAAGGGCAGAGCTTATTATTACTATGTGCAAGAAAGGAAATTATATGCCCAGACTAACGTTCATAATAGTTTTATTGACCGGATTAATGATGCTTACCGCCTGCCAGAGCGGTACCCCGCCAATAGCAACGGCTGCAAATACCGAAGATACGCAGATGCAAGCCCGAGGATTTCAGAAAGTGCAGGGCGAATGGATGTCAAATGAGGAAATCAATGGATTCATTCTGGATGAAAATGGTGTATCTAGTGATTATACCCAGATAACTCCGCCGGTGGGGCTGTGTCTAACCGCGGCGCTTAATTATCAACCCATGGATGAAGAGATAGACAAAGTAAAACAATCATTCCATCGTTTTTCATTATTAGTTTGGAACGACACCTGGGGCAATATGTATATTAAAAAGGCCGTATTCAAAACTAATGCCACCCATGGTTATATTTCCCTGGAGAAACTGGAGCGTGGGCAGGGCGGGCACGCTTATTTCGGCGGGGTGTTTACCGTATCCACCAATCTACTCGATATCGGTAATCCGGAAATGGGCAAGCGCATTTTGGCGGCCGGTATTCTTCACGAGTTTGGCCACTCAATGTTTCATCTGCCGGACGAATATCCCTATAAAGGTCAACCGGATATGCCGGTAAGGAAGTGCGTAATGGACCCACGCAGTCATTACACCGGACTCTGCATTGATTGTGAACAACGTATCCTGGCGCGGTTTAAGAATTTCAGCTTCCCGGCTGAAGAGCAAAAAAATGATTGGGACAAGTCTCATCCGGCGCCGGAAACCTATTTCGTAGTCAAATAGAGAATGACGCATTCTCACCATAGTGGGTGTCAGTCCCTCAATTCAATTATGGAGTCTCTTTTACCGCTGCCGCTGTGGTAAGAATTATAAATAGGAGTTATCATAAAATGTGCCTCAAGTGCGGTTGTCAGGGAGTCGTTAACCTCGATCAGCGGGAATACTTGGGGCGAATTTCTTTACACCCATTTAAAGACGAGGTTGTGGCAAGCGGTGATCATATATTCTATGTTACGGCGGTTGACACGGCTCCAAATACGGTTGATCTAATATTTTATATAGAGAGTTCGCTTCATACGGAAGGTTTGTTGGTAAAACGACCGGTTTATTCTGAGAAGGAAATATGGTTCGCCACCGATGATTGTCCGGTGCCACAGAAATTTATTCCGGAACCTGATAACACAGGTGTGTCAACCTTGAGATATCTCTATGATAAACCGGTTCACGCCAAACTACGGATATCCACCACCAGCACTGATAATAAAGCAATCTCAGCAGAAACATCCATTCAGATTGGATCGCCCGAGCCATCTTATTTTTTTCTTATTATCTTTGGGATAATAATCATGCTTTCTATCGTTTTTGCCTACCTAAAGAAGGGATGTCGCAGTTTTACAGACAAAGGCTGCCAGCACATACCACCTCTTGAAGTATGAATATCCTTAAATATAAATTTATCCGTCGGTTGTTAAAAAATCCGGTATTCATTTTTATTATCCGCTTTCCATTTGTCATTGTTTTTTTTCTGATAATCTTCAGCGGGTTATTCGGCAATATCTATAGAAATTCCGTTAATCTTACGGTTGGGGTCATCTGGCTGACCTTTATTTCGTTCACCGCTATCCTTGGGGGGAAAATCTGGTGCCTGGTCTGCCCATGGAATACCCTTGCCGAATGGATTCAGGACATATTCCGAATTCCGCAATTAGCAATAGGAATTCCCAGGATATTTCGTAATCTTTGGATTGCCATCATCTTCTTCCTGTTAATTATTTGGCTGGAGTATGCAATAGGATTGGCTAACAATGCACGGTTTATTGCGTATCTTGCAATAATGATCTTTGGTCTGACCTTTGTCTCGTCATTATTTTTCTCCAGAAAATCGTTTTGCCGTTACGGCTGCCCGGTTGGAGCTATCTGCGGGCTATACGGGCTCTTTGCGCCATTGGAATTAAGGAGCTCCGATAAGGATGTTTGCCGGAAATGCCGGACCAAGGATTGCATAAAAAGTAACCAATACGGCCAGCCCTGCCCGGTTTTTGAGCATCCCGGCACAATGGACGATAATTTATATTGTATTTTCTGCGTCGAATGCATTAAAACCTGTCCGAATGATAATATCGCCCTGAATATCAGGAAGCCCGCCACAGACCTCTTGAAATTCAGGTTATTATCATCCAGCGAGATATTCATGATAGTTATCATGCTGGCCTTATCCATATTCGGCGCAATGAATATAAGCGGTATTTATTTCCGGATAATAGATTGGTCATCGGCGAAATTGGCATTGCCCGAAATTATTTCTTTGTTGTTCTTGATACTGTTGCTGGTTTTTATTCTTTTGTTTCTCTTTTATGCCTTATCACGTATTCATCGGATAAATCTGTCTGCCGTTGCCGCTACCTTTTTGCCGATCGCATTGTTTAACCATCTGGCTAATACCCTGAAACTCCTGAATCTGAGGATAGAAGAGGTGATTCCGCTTATTTCAGACCCCTTGGGATTATCGTGGAATCTTTTTGGCACCGCAGGACATTTACCAAAGCACCTTTTTACTGCTGATAAACTTATTATGATAACGGGTCCTGTGATGACTATCGGGTTACTATATTCCATCTATTTGGCATATCGGCTTGCCAAAACGAATGGTAAATCAAAGGTAACTCTTATTTTATTCCTAATACTGATGATTCTTATGGTTTCATTTAACTGGTGGCTTATTCCCCGGTAAAATCTTGTCAAAATAACTTAATTACGATGTCGGACTGGAAGAGTTCCTGGGAATTTTGGGGGTATTTCTTGACAACCAATCATGATATTGATAATTATTATCAATATCATGATTTAATGAAGGGTTATTTTGATGATTAATAGCATGGAAAAAAAGATATTCGAAAATTATTTAGAGGCCAAAAGCCTTAAACATAGCGAACAGCGAATGGAGATATTGAACATTTTCTTGAAAGCCGATAACCACTTGACTGCCAACGAACTTTATCAGATTGTTCGGGGGAAATACCCGTCTATCGGATATGCTACCATCTACCGGACGCTTAAATTACTCTGTGAGTGTGGATTATGCCGGGAGTTAAAGTTTGACGATGGCGCCTCCAGATTCGAGCATCTATATGGCCACCAGCACCACGACCATCTTATCTGCACAAAGTGCGGTAGATTTGTCGAGGTGGTAGACCCGGAGATTGAGCGCTTACAGGAAAAGTTGGCCAAGCGGCACGGTTTTCATCCTGAGCGGCACCGCATGGAGCTTTATGGGGTATGCAAGAGGTGTAAGAGATAGATATATATTTTTTTGACTATATATTGAAAATGAAACTCAAAATCATACATGGGCTGTTAGAATGGAATGAGTTACAGCCCGGTATAGTTGGCAGTAAGCGCCGGGAGCATACTCGGGGCAAACTGGCACACTATGAGGGAACGATAAATAAATGCACAATCATGGCAGCGCCGCTAAATTTGATGCCGCTGGTAAGAGAAAAATAGCATTAGTCGGCAATCCTAACGTGGGCAAGAGCGTTATTTTTGGATTACTTACCGGCCAATACGTAACCGTTTCCAATTATCCCGGGACGACCGTCGAGGTTACCTATAGCTCCGCGCTTTACGATAAAGGGCGGACCGTTTTAATTGATACGCCCGGCATCAATAATCTCATCCCGGATTCTGAGGATGAACGGGTTACGCGCGATATTCTTCTCGCTGAAGATATTGACTATGTAATTCAGGTCGCCGACGCCAAGAATCTTCGCCGGGCTCTTTTTATCACCCTGCAAATCGCCGAAGCGGGCCTGCCTTATTGCCTCGTCTTGAATATGATGGATGAGGTAAAAAGCCTGGGGATCAAGATTGATACCCAATTACTGAGTAAAATCATTTCGGCACCGGTAGTTTCTACCGTGGCCATAGAGCGGCAGGGAATCCGCAACCTGTCTAGAATTCTTCAACAAAGTGACCATGCAACGAGGGAAGGCGTATTATGCTGTGATTTCGTTTATGACCCTTTGATAGAAACCGCGGTTAGCCGGCTCAATGTTTTGCTGCCGGATGCTCCGATAAGCCGTCGTTTCCGCGCCTTGATGTTCTTGGCCGGTGATGATGGCATTGTCGAATACCGGCGACATAGGTATAGCCCCGAACAAATTCAGGAGATGAAAAATATCAGGAGTGAAATCGCCGGGCAGTTCGGCCAGCCTTTAAGTTACGTGATTAACCAGACGCGGCTTAAACGGGTGGAAGGGATTGTAAGCGAGGTTGAAAAGCATGAAGCAAAACCGAACTGGAAATTCGCCGATTCTTTGGGGAAATTGATGATGCACCCGATTTGGGGTGTGCCCATCCTTTTATTGGTGCTTTGGCTCGTTTATGAGATTGTCGGGGTTTTCGGCGCCGGTACGCTGGTCGGTTTACTGGAAAACACAGTTTTCGGCGAGTATATTAATCCGGCGGCCATCTGGTTATTCGAAAAAATAGTACCCAGCGCCATTGTCAGGGATTTTTTTACCGGTGAATATGGCATGATTACCATGGCGCTTTCCTATGGATTTGCCATTATCCTGCCGATTGTCGGGATGTTCTTCCTGGTTTTCAGCCTCTTGGAAGATTCCGGTTACCTGCCTCGCTTAGCCGTGATGGTTAATAAAGTTTTTCGGCTGGTTGGCTTGAATGGCAGGGCCGTTTTGCCGATGGTTCTCGGATTAGGCTGTAATACGATGGCCACCATGGTAACGAGAATCCTGCCGACTAAAAAGGAACGGATAATTGCCACACTTCTTTTGGCCCTGGGTGTTCCTTGTTCCGCCCAATTAGGCGTGATTATGGGGATGCTGGGCGGTCTTTCCTGGCGGGTAACTCTCTGGTGGCTGGGCAGCGTTTTCGTAATTATGGGGGTGGTTGGTTACCTGGCCAGTAAAATATTGACCGGCGTGTGTTCCGATTTTATCATGGAAATTCCGCCGATTCGGCGTCCGGCCTTAAGTAATATCCTTGCTAAGACGTTTGCCCGGGTCAAGTGGTATCTAAAAGAGGTCATCCCGATTTTCATCCTGGGCACGGCGATTTTATGGGCATTAGATAAAACCGGACTGCTTGGACTCATGGAACGTATTGCCCGCCCCGTCATTACGGGAATGATGGGGCTGCCTGAAAAATCTACCCAGGCATTCCTGATAGGATTTTTCCGCCGTGATTATGGGGCCGCCGGATTATATGATTTGGTCCATAAAGGATTGATGACGCCGCATCAGATTGTCGTGGCGATTATCACGCTCACGCTATTTGTGCCGTGTTTCGCCCAATTCCTCGTCATGGTTAAAGAGCGCGGCTGGAAGACCGGCCTGGCAATAGTGGCGTTTATCTTCCCGCTGGCAATTCTGGTGGGAAGCCTGGTCAATCTTATTCTTAATGTAATTGGAGGCGGATTATGAAAAAACGCAAAGAAGAATTACTGGAAATGGTCTGGACGTATAATGAAGATGGCAGATTTACCCGCGAGCAGGTGGAAAAAAGCGAAGATGAACGTATTTCGACCGAGGTGCTGGATGACCTGATAAAAGAAAATTATCTCGTTGAGTCGGAAGCGGACGGGATCAGGCTGACTCCATCGGGCGAGCGGGAAGCGCGCCGGATTATCCGGGCCCATCGCTTGAGCGAACGGCTTTTTACGGATATTCTTGACCTGCCGCTTCAATCGGTTGAGGCCAATGCCTGCACCTTTGAACATATCTTAAGCCCTGATGTCATAGATGCCATTTGTACTTTACTGGGCCACCCGCGGGAATGTCCGCATGGCCGCCCCATTCCCGCTGGTCCATGCTGTCAATCGCCGCGGCCTGAAGTTAAACCGGTCGTGATACCTTTGTCAGAACTCAAAGTCGGAAGCCAGGCAAAAGTCATTTATATCGTGACCAAACACCATCAACGCCTGGACCGGCTTACGGCGCTGGGGCTTATTCCCGGCGCATTGGTCCGGGTGCACCAAACTGCGCCGACTTATGTCATCAAGATAGGGCAGACTGATGTTGCCCTGGATGCCGATATCGCCCGTGATATTTATGTCCGGACGCAGAATGTTCCCGCGAGTTTCTAACGGCAGCTAAAAAGCCGTTATCAATTACCTTTCAACTTTTAATGCCGTAAAGCCGATAAGAGTATGATGAAATTACCGGATTCAATTCATAGGAAACCAATTGGTGTTTGGCCGGTCCTTCTGATGGTTTTTTGTTCCATTCCCTTGCTCCTTTCGGCCTGCGCCGTTCAGCCCATTGAAGCCCCGGGGCCGCTGGTGAAATCGGTTGGTTACACAGCGTTAGCGGATAAATACGGGTTACAGGGCGGACAAGAACTCGATGCGGGTGAAGAATCATTTTCTGGCGATGGTTTGCTCAAGGAGCCGGCCGTTTCTTCCGGCAAATCTTTTTCTTACATCAAGAAAGTGGTGATTGATCCGGGACACGGCGGTTGTTTCCGGGGAACACGCGGATCAAACGATTTGCTGGAAAAGGACATCGTTTTGGATATCGGGCTTAAACTAAAAGGTATTTTGGAAGCCCGGGGGATTAAAGTCGTGATGACGCGCGAGACGGACCGGCAACTTTCATCGAATCTTAATAAGGATTTGGACCGCCGTGCCGCGGTCGCCAATATGGAACGGCCCGACCTGTTTATTTCCATACATGCCAACTATTGCGAGGATGAAAGTGTGCGCGGATTTGAAATATATTACTCTAATCATAAACCTGCGTCTAATTGCAAAAAACAGACCATTGATTTGGCCAATGAGGTCAAGAAATCACTTGATTCCTTGATCAAAGACCGCGGTGTCAGGGCCAAAGACTTCCGGGTAATCAAGAAAGCAGAATGTCCGGCCATTTTGGTCGAGGTGGAATATCTTTCCAATAAATCAGCCTGTCAGGACCTGTCAAAAGAATCATATCGCCTGGATATTGCAAAGAAACTCTTAGACGCAATCCTTAACTTCGGCCGAAAAGCGTATTGCGCTGGAAATTAACCGTTTCATTATGGGAATAATCGACCTTATTTTCATATTCAGCGCGCAGTATCTATACGCGGCGATAATAGTTATCGGCTTTTTCTATTTCCTGCGGCAATCAAGTGCTACGCGGAAACAGATGATTATTTTAGGCGTATTCGTTCTGCCGATTACATACGCTGTTGCAAAGATTGCCGGCCATTTTTATTACAACCCGCGTCCGTTTGTGCAGGATAATTTTATCCCCCTTATTCTTCATAAGCCGAATAATGGATTCCCTTCAAGTCATACATTGGTGTGTGCGGCAATTTCGGCGTTGGTTTATCCTTTTAGCCGGAAGCTAAGCATGATATTATGGATGATGACGGCATTGGTCGGTATATCAAGAGTCTACGTAGGCGTTCATCACTTCATTGATATTTGCGGTAGTGCAGTTATCAGCATCGCGGTCACCCGGTTAATGTATAAACTCGTAACAAGATTAAAACCTCAGAGTTAAATCCTTATCTATATTTTGTCCGGTGACAGAGAGCCTACTGGCCTTAGCGAAGCATCCCTTTAGGGACCACGGAAGGACACCTGATTTTGCTTGTCTTGAGTACTCGTAGGATAATCCGCCTGCCAGGCTCCTTTCCGGGCGCGGTTTTTCTTAAATCATGCTTTAGGATGCTGATTTCCGCACTACTCCCCACCCCATACCATCCGGGGGATAATCCCATACCATCCGAAGGATACTCCCATACCATTCGGGGGGTAGTCCCATACTATCCGGGGAATACTCCTATGCTATTCGGGGGGCAGTCCCATACTATCCGAAGGATACTCCTATACTATCCGGGGGATAATCCCATACTATCCGGGGAATAATCCCATACTATCCGGGGGGTAATCCTATACCATCCGGGAGATAATCCCATACTATCCGGGGGATACTCCTATGCTATTCGGGGGGTAATCCCATACCATCCGGCGGGCTATCCTATACGATGGGGTGGAGCGTCTTATGCCATCCGATACCCCATCCTATGGCATACCCCACCCTACCCCCCACCCCCCTGACAGGTTTTTGCTCTAAGGGATTATAAAATAACGGGTTATGTCAAATTCCGGGCGTTTTCGGTAGCAGGAGGCCCGCCTGACCGGACGGGCAGGGAGGTTAAAATCACCTGTTTTTGATGCTCTACCCTTCGTACAGGTATTGTTTGCGTTCGGCCTCGGTCAGGCAGATGTATTTTTCGTCTTTGGTCTTGATGATAACCAGTTTTTCCTGGCGTGCCAGCCAGCCGTATCCGCCGTATGCCTGTTCAACGGGCAGGTTGGTCATCTTGGGCAGGTCGGCTAATTTGACCATACCGTTCTCGCCCACGCATTTCCATACCACTCCGGCCGGGGCGCCGACCTCGACGTCGCCCAGCAGGACCTGGGCGTTCTTTATTTTCTGGCAGAATAATTTAGGCGAGGACATATCCATCATAAGCTCTTCCAGGTGCTCTTTGGCTTCGGGATTGGCGTCGAACGCCTTGGCGCGCATAACCGAATAGGTGGCCTTCCAGTTCTTCAGGTCGGCCCGGCAATCAGCGCAGGTTTGCAGGTGGGCGATTAATTCGTCCTTTGTGATGTCCATCTTTTCGCCCAGGACATAATCTGTTATGGCCAGCCCGTATTTTTCGCAGTTGTTCTTCTTCATAAGTCATTCCCTTTCATCTTATTGCGGATAATATATATCTTGCGCTTCAAATAGTCAAGCGAATATTTGGCGAATTCAGGTTCTTCAAGGATTTCCTTATATGGCTTATCGTTTGCTATCATTACCATCAGCTTGAGCTCGTCCGGCGACAGTTTTGCGGTGATATCCGTTAGTTGCCTTTCGGCTTCCTCGTAATCTTCCGGCTCCGGCGTGGTATCGGTAATCAGGTCGTCCGGGAATCCGGTCGGCTCGTCCGGGAACGCCTCGGTAAATGGCTTGGCGTGTTGGCGGCGCTTGCGGTCCTGGTTCAGGCACTCGTTCTTGACGATGGTAAATACCCATTTCCGGAATGAGTTGGGGCCCTCGTACTGGAAATGCCCGTCCTGAATCTCGTTTATTATGGTTAGGACTGCCTGAGAGCGAATATCCTCTATGTAAGCCTCATCCTTGCCGTAGAAGCTGGTGTTATGAAGGTAAGCCAGGATAATGATAAAATATCGTTTAAGCAAGGTATCCAGAGCGGTCTTGTCTCCGGTCAGGTAAGCGGAAACCAGGAATTCGTCGGAATGAGGGTCAATGGACATATAATTAAGTATGGTGTCCTTTGAATTCTTAGCATTTCCTGCTTATTTTTTCGTGGGCTAATTTTACAAGTTCTTTGAAATTATTAATGGTACTTATGAAAAAATCCGTATTCTTCAAAAGCCATTTTTCAACGGTAGCCTGTGAAGAACCCCACGCATTTAATTGCTCATTTATTGCAATCATTTTTGTTGCATAATCTTCGGCTAGCTCAAAGAAAGATATATCCTCATTAATATAGCGAGTTGTAATCAACAAGTCAACGGACGCACACCTAAGACGCGAGGCAGAATAAATAGTTTCTGAGCTTTTTTGGTTTGATTTGGCTTTAACAATAGCGCTATTAAAAGCATCTAAATTTTTGTCACATTCTGAAATCAAAGCATCCAATCTACGAATTGCTTCGTCTCGTTGAAGAATCTCAAAGAGGGTTCCACGGCCAGAAACAGTTTCAAGAACATGGCTATCCGGTCTATGAGGGGTTATTAAGCAATCATTAATAGCATCCTTCAAGTTTTTACGGAATTCTTCATTTTTTATATGATTGTTAGGGTAATAAAATAAAGTTCCTTTAGTACCAATATCGAAAGGTATTTTGGTCCCATCTTCCGCTATTGTAATTGTTCCATGCTTAAAACTTTGGCGAACTCCTAGCTCCCAATAGACATTACAATTATTATCCGTGAGGTCTGCTACTACAACTGGACAAGTAACAAGGTTAGTAATTATTTCCCGAAGAATATCCCCACGTAATGGCTTTGATCGACAGGCCTCAAGATGTAGATTCTCATCTATAAGTGGTTTTAGAAAAACCCCAAAATGTTTAGTCCAATATTCTTCTGTGTGCACATCAGTAGTATGGTTAAAAGGCATTATTACAAAACAATGTTCTTTATTTTCTGCCATTCTTACTCCTCCACTACAACTTTAACAAAGGATTTCCTCTTTAATCTTCTGATATTAAAGCACTTCAAATGCAAAAGTCAAGGATAAGAAACGGATTATTCGCTTAATCTGTTTACTGAACTTTTCCACCGGAATTCTCATTTTCTGATGTCACCTTTTGCCATCTCGCAACTATATATATTGAGGGGAGGGCAAGACCCGCCCCGGGGGACGCAAGATGCGGCCCTCAAATATGGTGTGTCCCGACGGAATAGTCGGGATCTAAGTCGCTGGTAACTCCCTGCGGTCTAACAGCGACTAAGAGGTCCAAAGATATGAAAAGACTGATATATACGTTTTTGGCAATAGTCCTTACAGGAGGCTGTGCTTTAGTGGTCCTGGTGGCGGCCCCGGCATTAGGTCTGCGTGACCGTGATGGTGCCGAGGTGGCTCTTATAATTGATTTGAGCCGGCAACCGCCCCAGGACCCTAATCCCTATATAACCGAATATGAACGGATGTTATACCCGACCGTCAGGATTAAGACGGGTAATTCCACCGGCTCCGGGGTTATATTTTACCACGAAGGCACGAAGGACACGAAGAATATTTATGTTCTTACTGCAAGCCACGTAGTGGGGGATAATAGCGATGTGAGATGTGAGATATGGGATGGCGACGGATACCCGCCTGACGGACGGGCAGGCACGATTTACGATGCGCGGGTGGTAATAACCGATACACTCAAAGATTTGGCTCTTATTACAATTCATAACTCATCACTAATAACTCATACTTATTCCGCTACTCTGGCTCCGCGGAATTATACGCCGTACCTTTTCAGGCCTGTCTATACCATCGGTTGCTCTCTGGGGCTCACACCCCGGCCGTCACAGGGAATCATCAGCGTTATTGAGGATACTTACTGGGAAGTGTCCAGCCCTATATTACCCGGCAATTCCGGCGGACCGGTTTACGATAGTAAAACCTTTGAGGTTATTGGTATTGCGGTATGGGTCAGGATTTATAAAGACCAACTTATAACTACTATGGGCGGAATTGTACCTATTAACCAAGTCTATGAGTTTCTGGAGTCCATAGAGTCTAAGAAGTTAAGAAAGTGAGGTGCGTTATGTTTAGGATGATGTCAGGATTCTGGAGACGGATAATAGAAGTGGTTGTCGGAATCGTATTGGATTACTTGGAAAAGAAAGGGAAGAAGTCAGATCGGTAACTCTTGCAGCGCACAAGGGCTTACCGTTAACGCGTAGTTGTGAATTTATTATGTCCCGATGTAGCTATGCTCATCGGGATCTAAGAGCCAGTAACACCCTTGTCCGTTTGGCCGGGCAATGGCTAACTGGCTCTAAGAGAATCGAGGTGATAAATTATGGCAGACGATGTTAAACTTGATATCAAGATAACCGTTCCGGTTAGTCTTGAACCCGCGGGGGATATGCCGGACAGGTGGGTGGAGGGATTGGTCAACAATGCCCTTCGCATGCGTGACCGGGCGCTGGAAGTCCTGCCCGATGAGGGCAAGTTCCAGTCACGGGTGGCTGAAGTAGCCAACCAGAAATGGAAAGGGATGATTGACCCGAGCTTTGTCTCGCAATCAGGCCTGACCCAGAAGAATATCCAGCGGGCACACTACAAGGGTTTAGCCGGCGCCTACGCCAAATTCAGGGAAATGTACGAAAAGGCTTTCGCGACTGTTGACGGCGTAGTGGCTAAATTCTTTAAGGACCGGGTTATTAACGCCAAGGATAGGTGGGCTAATGCCGTGGCCAATACTATCCTGAGGATTACGGGCGACCGTATCCGAGGGATGATTGTGCCGCAGGTGATTTACTGGATGACCGGTGATCCCAAAGCCAATAAGTTC
Source organism: Candidatus Brocadiia bacterium (assembly GCA_041658285.1). NCBI lineage: Bacteria > Pseudomonadati > Planctomycetota > Candidatus Brocadiia > Candidatus Brocadiia bacterium. Next base: position 386,177 of record JBBAAP010000002.1, on the reverse strand, counting down.
ACCGAACACTCGGAGGTTATTAACGGCGGACCTTACGATTTCACCAAGCCGGGCATCAGGCAGCAGTTCAGGTCAGCGGCCAGCAGCTTGCTGATTACCGCGGGGGTAAACATCCTGAAGGCGGATATGGAAGCGGCGGAAATCGCCGCCCAGAACGCCAGGCTGGTTGAACTGGCTAATGCCTACAGGGCCACGGCGGTGAAACCCTTCGTAGTCGGCGGCGGAGCGACCGATTCGCTCCTGGAGTATGAATTTTCCGACCCGGAAATCAAGCTCCATGCCAGGATAGTCCTGGTGTAGTATGGGTAAGCGTGAGTGGGACGCTTCGCCCGGGCGGGGCGTCCCCGACCACGCTTTAATTCAACCACGAAATTAGGAAAGGACACGAAGACACGGAATTATTTAGTGCTTTAATATTTTCGTGTTTTCGTGGTAAGATTTATATGTATAGAAGAAGATATTTTACTGACGGACAGGTGACTACGCCCCAGATTATTGAGGGCGCGATTACCGAGGACAAGCTGGCCAACGATGCGGTGACTTCGCCTAAAATAAAGAATCAGACCATTGTTACCGAGGATATCGCTGATAAGGCCGTTACCTTGGCCAAGCTTGGGGACGATGTCCCGGCTGTGGGCATTCCGGATAATTCCATCAGCGCGGCTAAGCTGGCCGATAACGCCGTGGAAAAGCGGCATATCAAGAGCGCATCCGTCGATACGGATGAACTGGCAAGCCAGGCCGTAACTACGGATAAAATCAGGGATGGTAATGTAACACCGGCAAAGCTGTCGTTTACGCCGTTAACCAGACCTATTTTACCACAGATTAACACGGATGAAATAGGCGATGCACAGGTGACCAACCCCAAAATAGCCGACCGGGCAGTTGATTGGGTCAAGATTGCGCTGGCCTGCATCAACCACGAACTGCTCTACAATATTGCCCCGCCTACGGACGGGCAGATCCTGTCCTTCGACGCGGCCACCGGCAAGTTTAACTGGATTGCTCCGCCAACCGGCGGTGCGGGCGGGATGCAGTTAACCTTACTCCCCAACCAGCCGTTGGTGTTCTCCGAGAACTCGATGGCGGACATTGACCAGTTGGTGGACCTGTCAACCCAGATTCCGGCTACGGCCCAGGCGGTGCTCTTAGAAATCCAGTTCAACGCCATGTCCGTGCCGGTGGGTATGGAACAGATATTGACCGTATTCGGTAGAAGGGCCGGGATGAACTTCGGGTCAAGCACGGTGCACTTTATATGGCAGAATATCGTGGGCTTTAACAACAACGCCTATAAGGAGTGTATACTTGCTACAGACGTGTCCAGACAAATTAGAGTGCTCGTTACCAAGAGTGGGCAATTTACATCTGTAAACTTATGGGTAAAAGGTTATATAGAGTAAACATGCCCCGATATTCATCGGGGTCTAAGAGCCAGTAACTCGCTATGCTCTAACTGGCTCTAAGAGAGGCTACGCTAGCCACGGATGGGACATACTTGGGCTGTTACCCGTGAGGGTTCTTGTCCCAAGACCCCTCAGGGTCTAGGGAGAACGTAGTGAGTTATCAGCCCAGTATACTTGGCAGTAATTAGCTACCGCTCAAACTGCCAAAGTACGGATGATTCGGGTTATGGCCACGAAGAGTGGGGTTTTTACGAGTATCAATATCTGGTTAAAGGGGTATATAGAGTGATGGCTTGTCCCTCTAAGCGGGATAGCCTGCGGGCTTGTCCAGATGATAAAAAAATACCCCGCCAAGGCGGGGTTCATCTGGATCTAAGTGCCTCTACGTCACTTTGTTCCTAGTGGCACTAAGAAAAAAAATTAGTGGCCCTGAAGTGAACGGAATGATGAGCATCATGTCCAATTCGAAGCAGCAGCAGCACTTGAAGCTTCAGGGCCGAGAACAACCTTAGCAAACCGGAATGGTTTAGTCAAGAAAAACCCGCCTGAAAAATCGGGAAAGAGATTTCTAGCCCCGCTGGAATAAGCGGGATAAGAAACTCTAAGGCTCGTGTCTCACCAAGAGGTTTCTAGCCCCGCTGGAATAAGCGGGATAAGAAACTCTAAGGCTCGTGTCTCGCCAAGAGGTTTCTAATAAATCTCATAAAATCCGGATATTTTACTTGACGAAATTTGGGATTTATCCTATTATACTCGCACGAATTATTAGTAGTGTTTGAAGTAGCTTCAATATTTAGAATATGGGAACAGTAACTACTTTCGGCAAATACATTCTGGAGAAGAAAATCGGCCAGGGCGGCATGGGCGCCGTTTATCTGGCAGTTGACCCCGCCTTAAACCGCAAGGTGGCGCTCAAAGTCGCCACCGCTTCCGATAAAACCGCGGTCGAACGGTTCCAGCGCGAGGTCCAGGCCGTGGCCAAACTGAGACATGCCAATATCGTGCAGGTTTTCGAGGTGGGCACGATCGGCAAACAGCCTTATTTCACCATGGAGTATGTGGACGGCATTTCCTTCGAACAGCTTATCAAGGACAAAACCAGGCCGCCGGTCCAGACCGTGGCCAAGATTGTGATGCAGATCGCTTCGGCTTTGCATTACGCCCATACCCAGAACATCGTTCACCGCGACATCAAGCCGGCCAACATCCTGCTGGATAAGGACGGCAAACCTTACCTGACGGACTTCGGCGTGGCCAAGAAATTATCCGGGTTTGACAAAACATTGACCGTTACCGGCGCCACGGTGGGCACGCCCAACTATATGGCTCCGGAACAGGCCCAGGGCAAGAAGGATGAGATCGACCACCAGAGCGATGTGTTTTCGCTGGGCTCGACGCTTTATCACGGACTTACCGGACAGATGCCGTTTCAGGGCAAGGAGATGTTCGAGGTATTTTCCAACGTCATCCATAAGGACCCGATTGCGCCTTCGACCCTGGTGAAAAGTATTCCCAAGAACATAGAGACCATCTGCCTCAAGTGCATGGAGAAGGAGAAAGAGAGGCGCTACCAGACGGCCCTGGAGCTGGCCATGGACCTGCAGAGTTACCTGGAGGGCAAAGCTATCATGGCCGAGCGGGCTTCGACCATGACCAGGATGTGGTTAAAGGCCAAGCGCAACAAGGCAGCCAGCTTCGGCCTGGTCAGCGCCATGCTGGTTCTGTTTATCGGCTTCCTGGTTGTGAGGATGGTTATTTCAGCCGGTTCGGCCCGACAGGTGGAAGAGAACCGAAAAAAGGCGTTTGCCTTTTTCGATGAGAAGAAGTACACCGAGTCCAAATCATTGTGCGAAAAGATACTCAAATCCACGCCTTCGGACAGCGTGGTCGAAGCGCTGTTGAAGCGGTGCGACGAGGCCATCGAAGATATGGATGTGGGTAAGAAGAAGGCCAAGGAACTGGCCCGGAAGAAGGCCGAGGAAGAGCGGCTGGCCCAGGAAGAAGCCAAGCGCAAGGAAGAGGCGGCCAAACGCCGGGCCGAAGCCAAGGCCTTGCTGGACCGGATTACGCCGGCCACGGCCACGGACGAAAGATTGCAGATTGCCGGTGAAGCCGTCAAGATAGATGTTTCTTACAGCGATGCTTACCAGATTATCGGTTACGCCTGCAGGGACAAGCAGGATTTCGACAAGGCGGTGGATAATTTCGACAAGGCCATCAGCTATACGGGCACGCTGGCTCCGTCCTATTACGGCCGCGGCTGGGTGACGGCTTACATTAATAATAACTTTGACGGGGCCGTGCCGGACTTTGAGAAAACCATAAAGTACGACCCGGACAGCTACTGGGGTAGTTTTGCCAAGGGCGAACTGGAATTCGGACATAAGAAATATGACGAGGCCTTAGCCAGCTTCGGCAAGGCGATTAAGTTATCACCCAATTACGATTGGGCATATCTGAACCGGGGGACGGTATATTACGCCAAGAACGAACTGGACAAGGCGCTGGCTGATTTTAACGAGGCCTTGAGGCTCAATTCGGCCAACAGCCGGGCGCTGGTTAACCGGGGACTTTGTTATTACGCCAAGGATGATGCGGTCAAGGCGGTGGCTGATTTCTCGGATGTAATCAGGATCAACCCGTCGGCCGCCGCGGTTTATGTCAGCCGGGGCAACGCCTATTACGAGTCGGGCAATTACGGCAAGGCCATCGAAGACTTTAATGAGGCGGTCAAACTCAATCCCGATAACGGCAAGATTTATTGCGACCGGGCGGCGGTTCATTACGACCAGGGCGATATCGAAAAGGCCATCGTTGATTTCAGCCGGGCCATCAAGCTCAACCCGACTGACGCGGAGTCTTATTTCAACCGGAGCGTGCTCAACGCCAAGAAAGGCGATTTCGGCGCGGCCATCGCCGACGGCGAAGTTTTCCTGAAGCTCAGCCCGGACCATCCTTCGGCTGAAACAATGCGCCAGGCCATTGAGGACTGGAAAAGATAATTATTAATGATGAATGATTTATTACATATGACCCGGACGGCAATAATAATGAGGGGGATGCTCTTTGGGGCTATGGCCTTGATCGTTTGCGGGAGTGTTTCCTGCACCAGCACCACCGTGCACCGGACCGGAGAGATAAGCCAGCGGCTGGTCAGCGAGACCAAGGAGATGACGGCCAAACCGCTTTATTTCGACCTGACCCAGAAACCGACGCCCCAGCTGCCCTTGATGAAATTCACCATCAGCAATCCCAATATCGAATATATGGTCAAACGCTACGAGAAATTGGAAAAAGTAGAGCAGACCACCGGCTACAAGCATTTAACCCATATAGGCTGGGTGACAGCCGGTGTCGGATTGCTGTATCTGTTTGCCAACCCGGCTCCGGACCCGGCAAAGTACGGCGAATCGGAATATAATTCCTTGTCCGACCAGCGGCTCAAGGCGCGGCAAATGGCCTTTGGCTTGTTACTGGCCGGGGGCGGGATGTCCGGCGCGCGGATTATCAAGCCGGATAATAAGGTCATAATCCAGCAGCCCATAACCAGATTCGAGGAACGGACGCCGCTGCCGCCGCCGTCGCCCAAGACGCAGATTACCGTCAAGATACAGAACTATAAGATAACGGATTCGACCGACGATAAAGGCGAGGGTTCTTTGAAGATAGATGAACTGCTCAAGAGCGCCCTTTTCCCGATGCCCAAGTGGCCGGATAAAATCGAGTTCCGCATCGGCGCGGCCGGCCTCAACGACAGCGTTACCAACTGGAGCATCGAAGAAGCGGTGGCTTTCATGACCCTGGGCCAGGTGAATTGGTCCAAGGGCAAGGTTGAAATGGTACCATACCCGGAAGGGTCGGTTGAAATAGGCGGAACCTGCAAGGCCGATGAAGACGCCGTCATAAAAATCACAGTTTCCAATAAAAAAGGCAAGGGCGATTGTTACCGGCTGAAAGCTCTTATCCGCAGCGAGGAATCATTGCTTAACAAAGCCATACTAATCGGTAATTTGAAAGCCGGGGAGGAAAAAGAATTCCAGGAGATTTTGCGCATACCAAGACAGTGGTTAAGCCGGGATATACCTTTCCGGGTTTCTTTCGAGGAGTTTAATAATTACGTCCCCAACCAGTTGGAAGCCAAAATTGCCATCCAGGAAATACCCAGGCCGGCTTTTGCCTATGCCTGCCAGATAGTGGATGACGGGACCGGTTCATCAATCGGCAATGCCGACGGGCGGATACAGAAGGGCGAATCGGTTGATTTGTCGGTCAGCGTCAAGAATATCGGCAAGGGCCCGGCTAAAGACGTGGCCGTGCTGGTAGAAACGGACCAGAAGTCCGGCATCGAGATACCGGGCAACCTCATCACCATTACCGAACTGGCCCAGAACGCCGTTGATTCGGTCCGTTTTAACCTGGTGGTCAAGAAAGACGTTTCGGTTAACGACCTGATGCTGAAATTAGTTATGACTGACGGCGGTGAGTTTACGGTGTCGGCCAAGGACCAGGTCAAGTTCCCGCTGGATAAGCCGTCCGCAAGCGCTGTTGCCGGCATTTCTAAGAACGTCAGTTCCAGCAAAGATGTGGCTGAAATAAGGAGCGGTCTGGGCAGCGATACGCCCCTGCTGGCCTTGACAAGCAAAGGCGCGGTTTTGGAGGTGGTCGGCCAGCTCGGGGACTGGTTTAAAATAAAGTTATCGGAAAACAGCTTCGGCTGGATCCAAAAACAGTCCGTCCGGGATATGGTTGATGAAAAGACCGCGGCCAAAGAAGCAATGCCTGTTGTCAAGGTGTTCACCATGGCCCCGCCGGATATTTTATTGATCCAGCCGGACAATGCTGTCAGCGAAACTTCCGAAGAAAGCCTGAAATTATCCGGCATCGCAGCTAACTACAAGAAAATAAAGGATATCAAGGTTCTGCTTGACGACAAGCCTTTGCCGGTGGGATGGAGCCTGGACATACTCAGGAAGAAACCATCCGGGCAAAAAGCCCAGCAGAATCAGCTGGCCCGGTTTGATTACCGTTTTCCTTTGAACATGGGGGCCAATCAAATCAAGGTCATCGCCCTGAATGATGAGGGTGTTTCGTCCGACGCGAACATTTCGGTAACCAGGCTGGTAAAAGAGAAAAAAGGCAGCGTTTATGTTTTGATTGTGGGCATAAGCAATTATGAAGACCCTAAGCTGGCCCAACTGCCGTTTGCGGAAGATGGCGCCCGGGCGGTATACGAGTTCTTCGCCAAGAACCCCAAAAGCCCGGTCAAAGAAGAAAATATCTCCATGCTTATAGGGAAAGAGGCCAGCGCCGACAATATCAAGCGCGCTTTGAGCGACCTGACAGACCGGATAAAAGAAAAGGATACGGTTTTGCTTTATTATGCCGGATATAACGGCACCGCGCCTCATCCCCAAAAGGGGACTGAATATTTCATTTTTCCGTACGATACCTCCAATGATGATTTGTTTGTTTCCTCGATAGAGTTGCCAGAATTGCAGAAGGAATGGGAATCGATATCATCCACCCGGAAAATATTCATCAGCGATTACAGCAATTCCTATGGTGTTATCACAGATACCGACAAGATTAAAAGCGGATTCGAGCGCGGGATGGGGTCCTGCACCTTCGTCATCTCGGCCGCGGATAAAGGGCAGAAGGCCCTGGAACTGGCAGATTGCAAACGCAGTTTATTCGCATATTACCTGCTGGAAGGGCTTAACGGGGCGGCCGACAAGGATGGTGACGCCCGGGTGACCGTATCGGAATTGGAAGATTATATCAAGACGGCTGTCCCTAAAAAAGCCGAAGAGTTGGGCTCAAAACAAATGCCTGTCAGCAAAGTAGAGCTGACCGAAAATGTTTTCCTGACTAATTAACTATCGTGTAGCTTATGTTTAAAGTCGGTAAAATCACTTTAGTACTGATGCTATTTGCCGCTGTTATTTTCGGTTACGGCGGATTATGCCAGGATTACGGCATCTCGGGTAAGAGTGGCAGCAGCAGCGGCGTGAAGCCCAAGCCCAACGCCCCGATTAATCTTACGGCTGTGGCCATATCGCAATCGGAAATCAATCTTTACTGGACCGATACCGCCCAGGTGGAAGACGGCTTCGTGCTGGAAAGATCCACCGACGGCGTGACTTATACGCTCTGCGCCACTATCGCGGCGGATGTGTCGATGTATTCGGATACCGGCCTGACGCCGGACGTCAATTATCGCTATCGCCTTAAGGCTTTTAACGCCAGCGGCGAAAGTGTTTATTCCGGCGAAGCGTCGGCTATCCCTCTGGGTGCGCCGGTCAGCTTGGCCGTTAATGCTGTCTATTATTCTGAGATTAATCTTAGCTGGATAAATAATTCCATCAGCGAAGAAGGAGTCAAGATCGAGCGCAAGACCGGCATTGCCGGAACTTATGCCTTGATCACCACGGTGGCCGTGGCTGATGTGGCCGTTTATTTGGACACTGGCCTTATTGACGGGACTTTATATTATTACCGGGTCAGGTTTTATAATGCGTCGGGCGACGGTTCATATTCGGTCGAATCCTCAATAAGCACGCCGATAAGCCCGCCATCGGCTTTAAACACCAGCGTCATTTCCTCGTCCCAAATTGATTTGAGTTGGACGGATAATTCGGCCAGCGAGGATGGTTATAAAATCGAACGCAAGACCGGCCTGGACGGGACGTATGCAGTGATTTCAACCGTGGTCGGGACTGATATCGCGGCCTATTCAGACATCGGCCTGGTTGATGGCGCCGTTTATTACTACCTCGTCTGCGCTTATAACTCTACCGGTGAGAGCGCTTATTCCAATGAGGCCAGCCCGGCCATTCCGCTCAATGCGCCGACCGTTCTGGCGGCCAGCGCCATATCGGCTTCGTTGATAAATCTGGACTGGATCGATAATTCCAACAACGAGACCGGATTCAAGATCGAGCGCAAGCAAGAAGGAGATGTCTACGCTGAAATCGCCACCGCCGCGGCCGATGCCACGGCCTTTGCCGATACCGCCGCGCCGGTTGACGGGGTCAACTATTATTACCGGGTCAAGTCAATCAATGACACTTATGAGAGCACTTATTCCAACGAGCCGGTCGTATTCGCGCCCATCAACGCGCCATCATCCCTGAGCGCCACGGGTATTTCCAACTCTCAGATAAACCTGAGCTGGGCCGACAACTCCGGCAGCGAGACCGGGTTCATCATCGAGAAGAAAACCGGCCTGGCCGGTAGTTACGCCCCGATAACCACCATCGTCGGCTCAGACGTGACTTCTTATCAAGACGGCTCATTGTCAGACGGCATCGCCTATTATTACCGTATTTGCACTTATAATTCCCTGGCTGATAGCGGGTATTCCAACGAAGCCTACGCCAGCACTTACATCAATGCGCCGGTGGAACTGAATACCACGTCGGTGTCGGTATCCCAGATAGACCTCAGCTGGGTGGATAATTCCGGTAGTGAAACAGGGTTTAAAATAGAGCGCAAAACGGCTATTACCGGCACCTACGCGGTGGTAACCTCGACCGTCGGCGCCAATGTTACCACCTACCTGGATACCAATCTGGTTGATGGCACTGTTTATTATTATCGGGTGTGCGCCTATAATCTGACCGTTGACAGCACTTATTCCAACGAGACATCCGGCACGACCGGCATTATCCCGCCGTCAGGATTGACCGCTAGGGTTATTTCGTTCTCGCGCATAGACCTGTCTTGGACGGATAACTCCGGCAGTGAGGCCGGATTCCAGCTGGAGCGCCGGACCAGCACCAATAATAATTATACACTGGTGGCCACTATCGGCGCCAATGCAACGGCATATTCTGATACCGGACTTTCTGCGTTTACCCCCTATTTCTATCGCATCAGGTCTTTTAACGGCACCGGCAACAGCGCCTATTCTGACGAGACTTCGGTTACTACGGCGTTATCAAATTCAGAAAGCGGCTTGTGGAATTATGTCAGGCCTATTACCATCACCAACAGCGGGGGGCTGCTGACCGACTGCGCCGTAGCCGTAAGCCCGTTCAGCGACCCGGCTTTTATAGATAACACCAATCTGATCGGCTCATGGCACTTCTCCGAAAACGGCGGTTCCAACACGGCCGATATGTCCGGCAACGGCAATAGCGCTTCATTATACGGTCCGGCCAGGGTGACCGGTAAGTTTGGAAATGGACTTTCTTTCAACGGCATAAACGACTGTGTAGCGGTACCGGACCTGAGCACTTTGGATATTATCACAAGCACCCTGACCATCGAAGCCTGGGTTTATCCCACAGCCAACGGCACTTCAGCCGTCATCTTAAGCAAAGACTTATCCTATGAGATAGTTCTGGATAATGGCGTATTCAAGGCATCAGTGGAGACCTCAGCCCCGGGCAACTGGGCCAGGGGCGGCAACCAGGCCGTACCGCTTAACCAGTGGTCGCACCTGGTCTTTGTCCATAACGATACCAGCTGGAAGTTCTACCGCAACGGCGCAGAGGTGGAAAGCATCGCTCCGGGAGGCAGCCAGGCCGGCAATATCACGCCGTCCGATCGGCAATTAGGAATAGGCGGCCGGGATAACGGCAGCGGCTGGGATTCGTTCTTCGCCGGTATCATAGACGAGGTCAGGGTCTATAACCGGGCATTATCAGGAACGGAAATAAGCACCCGCTATAATTCCGGCGCGCCCCGGGTTCGGTCTGATTACGCTGATATCAGATTCACCAACAATACCATGAACGAGGAATTGATCTATTGGCAGGAGAGCGATAACCTCTTCTGGGTCAAGATACCGTCCCTGCCCAATGGCGATACCAATATCAAGATGTTCTACGGCGGCATTTCCACTACCCCGGCCAGCAATATTGCCAATGCTTATGTAGCCGGCTATAATTTCACTATTGATTCCTCTGCTTGGACTGAAATTGATTCCAAAAACGCCATCCGTCAGGATACCGGTCTGAATCTGTATAATGTAACGCCGGCCTGGGATTCGGCTTTGATATCAAACAATAGTTATAACCGGGCGTTTAATTTAACCCTTTACGGGAAATTCACCGTATTTGCTGCGACCGGCAGAATGATGGTCGGATGGGCCGGTAACCAGATTACCAACCCTTATTTTGACCAGTTGATTCACGGCTTGTATTTTAACCAGGGTAGTCTGGAAATTGCCGAAAACGGCATCACTTATACGCCTAACGGCCCGGCCACGACTTATACAACCGCTACTACATACGATTTTATAATTCGGCTTAAGGACACCGGGGCCGATTACGAAATCAAGGGCGGCGCTTATGCCGGTTGGACCAACGTTTATAACGGTACCGGCGGTAACTTGACCACCTCGCCCTTGAGGATTTCGGCCAATCAAGGCGATCAGTCAGGTTATATCAGTCATCTGGTCATCTCGCAGGATGCGGTGCCGGCGCCTTCTTCAGTTGTTTCCAACGCCGAAAGGCAGCTCAACACTACCTCCAATCTTTCGGCTACGATTATTTCGGCCACCCAGGTAAATCTTAGTTGGCAGGACGATTCCCCGGCCAATGATAATTTTCTGGTAGAGCGCTCAGCAGACGAGATAACCTGGTCATCCCTGGGAACGGTGCCGTACAATACTGTGACATTTACGGATTCGACCGCCTTGGCCGGGACGACCTATTATTACTGGGTTAAGGCGGTTGACGCCCAATCCGAAGAGGACCCCTATGCGTCCAAAATAGTTACCAAAACATCCGTGCCGGATAACCCCTCGCAGTTGGCTGCGGTTTCTATCACGTCATCAGAGATAAGCCTGGAGTGGCGGGACAATGCCACTAATGAAACCGGCTTCAAAGTGGAACGCTCGACCGATGCCATAAACTATTACCTGCGCGCGACGCTTGCTCATAATGCCACATTTTATACCGACAGTGGCCTGACCGAAGGTATTACCTATTATTACCGAGTGAAGTCTTATAACGGCGTGGGCGATGCCAATTCAGACGTTATCTATGTTTCCACTCGTCCCAATGTGCCGTCAGGGGTGATGGCCAGCCCGATATCAATTTCCCAGACCAGCCTGACCTGGGTTGATAATTCCAATAAGGAAAACGGATCCAAAATAGAACGTAAGGCAAGCGGCGGTATTTACGCCCAGGTCGGGACTGTCGGGATGAATATTACCGCGTATTCTGATGCCGGGCTTAACGGCGAAACGACTTATTATTATCGGATTAAATCTTTCCATAATACCCTGGGCGATAGTTTATATTCCAATGAAGCCACAGTTACTACGGCGCCTAATGCGCCCTCGGTGTTAAGCGCCACTGGTATATCAGCCACCCAGATAAATCTATCCTGGACCGACAACTCCAATGCGGAATCGGGGTTTAAGATAGAACGTGCATCCGCCTCCGGTGGGCAAGCCGGCACATACTCCCAGATTGATACTACTAGCGCCAATATCGTAACATATGCTGACGGCAGTCTTAGCCCTGAGATGGTTTATTATTACCGTGTTCTGACATATAACGCCAACGGCAACAGCCCTTATTGCAGCGAGGTCTCGACTACCACCGCGCCTAATGCACCGTCAGCGCTTACTGCTACAGCTGTAACTTCAGCCAGAATTGGTATTAGCTGGACTGATAATTCTGCTATAGAAACAGGGTTTAAGATAGAGCGCAAGACCGAAATCTCCGGAACCTATGGCCAGATTGCTTCCGTGGGCGCAAATACCTTATATTATCTTGATACCGGCCTGACCGCTGAAACTGTTTATTATTATCGCGTCCATGCTTATAATAGCGGCGGGTATAGCAACTATTCTAACGAAGAATTTATAACCACGCCTAAACCAACCTGGGTGTCTGTTGTTTCTTCAGGACATTCCCTTGCGATAAAAACAGACGATTCCTTATGGGCATGGGGTGCTAATAACTATGGTCAATTAGGATTGGGGGACTCTATCGATCGGTTAGTTCCAACGCAGGTAGGTTCATCCTTAGATTGGGCTTCAGTTGATGGCGGAAATGGGAGCAACTTGGCTTTAAAGAGAGATGGATCACTCTGGGCATGGGGTGGTAATTATTATGGTCAGTTAGGACTTGGAGATTCAACTAGTAGAAACACACCAACACGTGTCGGTACCTCTAATGATTGGGTTATGATTTCCGCGAAAGGAACGCATTCGCTGGCTCTTAAATCTAACGGAACAATGTGGGCATGGGGTTATAATACTTTTGGTCAATTAGGTCTGGGAAATACCACTAATAAGTTTTCTCCCACCCAGATAGGGACAGCTAATGATTGGGTTTATATTAATGCCGGAGGTTACACTTCTTTTGCAAAAAAATCCGATGGTTCGATATGGGGTTGGGGCATGAACTATAATTATGAGTTAGGTCTGGGTTACTATAGTTCTTATAAAACGTCTCCTATTCAGACAGGCAGTGACACAGATTGGGCTGCGGTTTCACTTGGAGGGGCCCATACGCTGGGTATAAAAACAAACGGCAGCATTTATTCATGGGGTTCAGGAGCATATGACGGCCGATTAGGCGCCGGTTCATCAGTGTGGGAAAGACTTTCTCCAGCCCAGATAGAGGTTGACACAAATTGGGCATCTATAAGAGCAGGCAATGAACATTCTTTAGCATTGAAATCCAACGGAACTATCTGGACATGGGGAGATAATGTATACTATCAATTAGGCCTTGGCGATTCAACAAATCGATATGTTCCAACCCAGGTTGGAACTGATACTAATTGGGTTTATATTGCAACCCATACTTCTAGTACTCAATGCATGGCCATAAAATCAGACGGGACTTTATGGGGATGGGGATACAATAGTAACGGGCAGTTGGGTTTGGGTGACACTACAAGCAGGAATCTACCGGCCCAGGTCGGCGTGCCTCCGGCGGCGCCGACGGCGCTTTCGGCAACCGCCATATCCTCATCCCAGATTAACCTGACCTGGGCGGACAATGCCAATAATGAAGGTGGTTTTAGATTGGAACGCTCTTATGAGGGCATTACCTGGTCCCTATATACCTCTCCAGCAATAAACTCTACATTATATAACAATACCGGCCTTTCCGAGTACTACACTTATTATTACCGTATTAAGGCTTATAACGGTATCAGTGATAGCGTTTATTCCAATGTTGTATTCGCCAAAACCCTTATCAGCGCGCCTTCTTTGCTGGTGGCCGAAACCGCCTCCAACAGCCAAATCAATCTTTCCTGGACCGATAATTCAAATACAGAATCAGGGTTTAAAATAGAGCGCAAGACCGGTATTGATGGAACATATTCAGAAATAGCTTCGGTTGGAGCAAATAATTATATAGCTGCTGGGAATACTGTTATTGATCGTGCATCCTGTATCAGCGGGAGTATGGGCGGCGCCACCACGACTACTTTTATAAATAGGACCAGCCAGATTACTGCCGCCGGAAATATTGATTACTTTGACGTATATTTAACCCAATCTGGTGGTAGCATTAGGCTCAAAGTATTCCGTGATAATGGAGCTTCGTGGGATTTGGTTGGGCAATCTAATTGGTGCTCTGTTTCGGGGCAAGGAAGCTACAGATATAGTTCCCCTGCTATTGCTGTTCAGGCGGGCGACTATATCGGTTTGGCAATAAGCGGTTCTGCAACACAGGTAGATGCGGACGAAACTGGCGGTCTAATAAGTTATATATCAGGTGAGATTACAGGCACTACGGATAAATTAACCTGGACCGATAATAACTACTTAGTATCTCTTAAAGCTTATGTTAAAGTTCTAAGCACCTATAATGATACCGGACTGGCTGAAGGCGCGACCTATTATTACCGCGTTCGAACCTATAAAGGAACTGATTACAGTTTTTATTCTAATGAAGTCTTGGGCATTACGTCTTCTGTTGCTTTAGGCGATGCGGTAGACGCGCCTACTTTAAATTTTATTACCGGTGGCTATGCTAACTGGTTCAGCCAGGTTGTTGAGTCATACTACGGTGGCGATGCGGCTCGGAGTGGTGTCATTACCGATGCTCAGAGCTCCTGGATAGAAATGTCTGTTAACGGCAAGGGCACCCTGACTTTTCACTGGAAGGTTTCGTCAGGAACGACTGATAATTACCTTGGATTTTATGTAGATGGTTCATGGCAAAATAGTATTAGCGGAGAGGTGGATTGGAATATAACGCCTGAACAATACACATTCTCCAGTGCAAAAAAGCATACTTTCAAATGGTCATATTTTAGAGGTTATTTTGGCGTATATGGTTCTGACTGTGGTTGGTTGGATAAGGTCACCTGGACGCCCGCGCCATAATTAAATAGCTATGTATACGACTAAAATCGGTATCGGCTTGATGCTGGCATTAATAGTCGCCATCGGTTACGGCGGATTCTGCGAGCAATACGGCATTTCCACCGGCAGTAGCGGCCAACTGCCCAATCCGAACCCGCCGATTTCGCTCAGTGCCGTGGCCGTTTCCGAATCGAGAATTGACCTTCAATGGGCGGATACGGCTAAAATTGAGGAAGGTTTTATTCTGGAGCGTTCTAACGACGGTGTTAACTATACCCTTTGCGCCAATCTTTCCCCGGATAATACGGTATATTCAGATACCGGCGTAACGCCGGAATCAACTTATTATTATCGAGTCAAATCATTCAACGCCACCGGCGACAGCGCTTATTCTAACGATATTCTGATAATCCCGGTAAACATCCCGACTAACCTGACAACTACCGTTATCTCTTCAACGCAGATTGATATCAGTTGGACCGATAACTCCGGCAATGAAGCGGGCTTTAAAATCGAGCGTAAAACGGCTATTGATGCTGATTATACTGTCCTTACGACCATCGCCTCTGCCGACATTACCACTTTTTCAGATATTGGCCTGATTGACGGAACCGGTTACTATTATCGCGTCAAGACTTTTAACGCTTACGGCGAAAGCTCTTATTCCAATGAGACATGCACACCGACGCCGATATTGGCGCCGTCCTCGCTGGGTACGAATGTCGTTTCTTCCAGCCAGATTGATTTGACCTGGTTGGATAATTCGGCCACCGAAAGCGGATATAAAATAGAGCGCAAGTCTGGTATTGCCGGTTCTTATTCGGTTATTACTACTGTCGCGGGAAGCAATGTTGTTTTATTATCGGATACCGGTTTATTGGATGGCATGACGTATTATTACCGCGTCAGTGCTTACAATGCCACCGGTGAGAGCTCTTATTCCAACGAAGCCAGCCCGGCCATCCCGCTTAATACACCGTCAGTTTTGGTAGCCAACCAAGTATCTTCATCCCGGATTGACCTGGCCTGGACGGATAATTCCAATAATGAATCAGGATTCAGGATTGAAAGGAAGACCGGCTTGAACGGGACCTACGGCGAAATTACCCAGGCCATGGCTAACGTGATTTCGTTCTCTGACACGAGCGGCTTGATTGACGGAACCGTTTATTATTACCAGATAAAATCCTATAACACCACGGATAACAGTGCTTATACCAATGAGGCTAATGCAACCACCCCGATTAATCCGATTTCGGGATTAGCCGCCAATGCCGTTTCTGCGTCTCAGATAAACCTGTCTTGGACTGATAACTCCAACAGCGAAACTGGGTTCAGGATAGAACGAAAGACCGGAACCGGCGGTTTTTACGCGCCCATCACCACTATAGCCACGGCTAATATAAATTCTTACTTCGATACCGACCTGGCTGACGGTATAACTTATTATTACAAGATTTGTTGTTATAACGCCACCGGAGACAGCGCTTATTCCGAAACGGTTGATGCCTCGACCATAATCAGTCCGCCATCCGGTTTAAGCGCTACGGTTGTATCTTATTCGCAGGTGAATATTTCCTGGTCGGATAATTCCGGTAGCGAATCCGGTTATAAAATAGAACGAAAAGCCGGCGCGGCCGGGTCATTCAGCGAAATTGCCACGGTTGGGCCTGATAGCCTGGCCTTTGCCTCTGTTGATTTGATTGATGGCACGGCATATTATTACCGGGTCCGGGCCTATAACGCCACCGGCGTGAGCGCTTATTGCGCCGAGGCGTCGGCCACCACGCCGGTCAAACCGCCGTCCGGTTTGATAGCCAGGTCAATGTCGCTTTCCCGGATAGATATTTTCTGGACAGATAACTCTAATAGCGAGACTGGTTACAAGATAGAGCGTAAGACCGGTGTTAACGGGACCTTCTCCGAACTTGCCGCCACCGGGCCGGGCATAGTTTCTTATCCCAATACCGAGTTACCATCATTCACCACTTATTTCTACCGCGTCAGGGCTTATAATTCTACTGGCAACAGTTCCTATTCAAACGAAGTGATAGCTTCGGTGGTTATGTCCAGTTCCGGTGATGGTACTTGGTACTATAATCGGCCCATCACCATCACTAACAGCGGGGCGTTGGTGACCGACTGCGCCGTGGCCGTAATCCCGTTCAACGACCCAGCCTTTATCGATAACTCCAACCTGGTGGCTTCCTGGCATTTTTCCGAAGGTTCAGACGGTTCCAATACGGCCGATATGTCCGGTAACGGCAATAGCGGCTCATTATACGGTCCGGTCCGGGTGGCCGGTAAATCCGGCAACGGATTATCTTTCGACGGCATAAACGATTACCTGGCGGTGCCGGACCTGAGCAGCCTAGATATCATCACCAGTACCATAACCATCGAAGCCTGGGTCTATCCAACGGCCAATGGCACCTCAGCCGTAATTTTAAGCAAGGATTCCTCATATGAGATAGTTCTGGATAACGGCGTATTCAAGGCGGCGGTGGAGACCTCAGCCCCGGGCAGCTGGGCTAGGGGCGGCAGCCAGACCGTGCCGCTTAACCAGTGGTCGCACCTGGTTTTTGTTCATAACGATACCAGCTGGAAGTTCTACCGGAACGGGGCAGAGGTGGAAAGCATCGCTCCGGGCGGAAGCCAGACCGGTAATATTACGCCGTCCGACCGGCAATTAGGAATAGGCGGCCGGGATAACGGCAGCGGCTGGGATTCGTTCTTTGCCGGCATCATAGACGAGGTCAAAGTGTACAACCGGGCTTTGTCAGCCACGGAAGTAACCAATCGGTATAATTCTGGTACGCCCCGGGTCCGGCCGGATTACGCCGATATCAGGTTTTCTAACGATATCATGAACAAGGAATTGACCTGCTGGCAGGAAAACGATAACCTATTTTGGGTGAAGATACCGTCCTTGCCGACCGGCGATACCGAAATTAAGATGTTCTACGGGAATATATCGTCAACCGCTTCTTGTGTCAGTGCCACCCTAGCTTTTGCGGATGATTTCCAGGGTTTGGTTATTAATGCTTCCAATTGGGTTGAGCTTGACGCCAAGGACGCCATCAGGCAGAATAACAGGCTGGATCTGTGTGATGTCACATCGATCTGGGATTCGGCTCTTATTTCCGTTAATACCTGGAACAGGTTTGCCGGATTGACGCTATACGGCAAATTCACTCCTTTTAGTATTGGCGTCACCCTGAATATGATGGTTGGCTGGGAAACAAACCAAACAACTGACCCGGCCTGCACCAAATTAATCCATGGGCTGTTCTTTAACGAGGGTAATCTTTCCGTATTTGAAAGCGGCAACGTCTATGCGCCGAACGGTCCGGCCACGACTTATAGCGCCTTTACCCCCTATGAATTCAGAATTCGGCTCAAAGCCACCGGGGCCGATTACGAAATCAGGGGCGGCGCCTATGCCGACTGGACTACCGTTTATAACGGCACCGGCGGAAACCTAACCACCTCGCCGTTGAGAATTGCCGTAACCCAATTCAATCATCCTGGCTACCTGAGTGATATCCATATCATAAATATTCCTTCACCTGCGCCGTTGGTCTCGGCACCCGGAGACCAGAGAAGGCTCAGTGTTGTATCCAACCTGGCCGCAACCATAATTTCTAGTGCGCAAATAGACTTGAGCTGGCAGGATACGTCATCCGGCACTGAAGACATCCTGATTGAGCGCTCACTGGATGAGATATCCTGGTCGCAAATCGGTACTGTTTCTGATACGCTCACGGCTTTTTCGGACAGCACAGTCAGCGCCGATACGACTTATTTCTACCGGGTTCGGGCTTATGATATTTACGACATCGACCCTTATTATAATCAGGTGCCCACTAGGACGTCAGCGCCGGTGGCACCGTCTAATTTGATATCAACTGCCGCATCGTCATCCTCTATAGTTCTGCAATGGCAGGATAACTCCATAAACGAAACCAACTTCCAGCTAGAACGTTCCACTGATGGTATTAATTACTCTATATACGATACCGTGCCTGCCAATATTACAACTTATACCGACGACAGTTTACCCGAAGGCGTCACCTATTATTACAAGGTCAAGACTTATAACATTCTGGGTGACAATTATTCCAATAATATTTCAGCGACCACTTATCCGAATGCTCCTTCGGCATTGGTTGCCACGCCGGTATCCTCTACGCAAATAAACCTGGCCTGGACCGATAATTCCAATGTCGAGACGGGATTCAAGATAGAACGTGCACTCGCCTCTGGCGGGCAAGCCGGAACCTATTCCCAGATTGATATGATTGGCGCAAATAGCACCGCTTACATCAACTCCAGCCTAACTGACGGCACGCCTTATTATTATCGCGTTAGGGCTTACGAGACCGCTAAATCAGTAGATAGTGCATATACTAACGAGGTAGGAATTACCACGGTGATTAATCCGCCTTCATCGCTTACGGCAACCACTATATCCTTCTCACAAATTAATCTTTCCTGGACCGATAATTCCGGCAGCGAAACCGGATTTAAGATAGAGCGGGGTATTACGACATCCGCTTTTTCCGAGATCGCCACAGTCGGTGCGAATATAACCTGCTACTCTAATAGCGGACTCAATTCATCTGATTATTATTACCGTATCTGTACTTATAATGCGACTGGTGACAGCGCTTATTCTAATGCGGTTTCCATTCCTAATGCGCCGTCGGCGCTTACTATGACGCTAACAATGTCAGTAGCGGTTCTTTCCTGGACCGATAACTCGGTTGTAGAAACCGGTTTTAAGATAGAGCGCAAAACGGCTATCACTGGCACCTATGCCTTAATTAATACTCTGGGTTCTAATACGACCGCGTTTACGGATACGGGTGTTTCGCCATCCACGACTTATTATTACCGGGTTATGGCCTATGCCTTATGTGATAGTTCATATTCTAACGAAATTAGTGTTAAAATGCCTGTTCCTTCTATGACTTTTACCGCAACCTCTACGGGAAGAACAGGCACAATCCAAAACTGGACTGTGTCCGCGAACGGCACTTATCGAATAGAAGTATGGGGGGCACAAGGCGGTACTCAGCCACAACAATGGGGTGGATTAGGCGCAAGGATGAGAGGTGATTTTGTCCTGACAGCCGGCACTCAACTTAAAATACTGGTGGGACAAAAAGGTGTAGATGGGAATTCTGATGATGGTTGCGGTGGTGGCGGCGGGACTTTTGTGGTTAAAAGCGATAATACTATTTTGATTATTGCTGGAGGTGGTGGCGGTGCGGGTGCTGATGCTGATGGCGTAGGCGGCACAACAAACACAACAAGTACCAGCAATGCGGGTTATACGCGTAGTGGGTCTTCCTCAGGTGCAGGAGGACTGGGTGATGACGGTTCCGGTGGGGGTGGATTTAACGGTAATGGGCAAGCCGGTTATAACGCTCCTAATGGAGGGAATTCATTCCTGAATGGAGGCGCGGGCGCAGATTGTTATTGGGATGGCGGTTTTGGAGGAGGCGGCGGCGGCACCGCAGGCGGTTCGGAGGGTGGTGGCGGCGGCGGCGGTTATTCGGGTGGTCCGGGCGGCAGTTCCGGCACAGATGGCGGCGGGGGAGGTGCTTCTTATAACGCCGGGACAAACCAGTCTAATTCCAGTGAAGTACGCACAGGAAATGGACAAGTCATTATAACATTTATTCAATAAAATAATAAGTTTTTTTTAATAATTCTTTTTTGTTAATCACATCTTTCAATAATCGATTCACGCCGTAAAGCAAAATATATTGACTATTTCAGGACTCGATGGTAATTATATAAACATAAGGAGTTAATTATGAAAACAAGAACATTCCTGGCAGCTCTGGCGCTTGTGTCAATAGTTATGATACCATCGGTCTACGCCAAGGATAGCCCGGCCTGGCAGGCGGCTAAGACCGAATTCGCCAAGGACGCGGCCAATAACGACATTGCTAAACGCATCAACGCCACGGCCAACCTGGTCAAAGCCATTACGCCGGAGGTGGAACTGGACGCCGCCGGCCTGCTCATCACCCATATCATCAGCGAGATAGACCGCAATAAGTCCGGCAAGGAAGAGGACCGGGTCAGCCTCCGCGTTATCGAGACCTGCATCGAGCCGCTCAAAAGGGTGATCAACGACAAGGCCATTGCCTTGATTATCAAAAATGCGGCCAATACCTCCAACAACTGGCGAGCCAGGTTCTATGTCATCCGGGCCATGGGCGGCATCAATACCCCGGAGGTGATTAAAACCCTAGTGGGGCTGATAAGCGACAAGGAATCAGCCGTCCAGATTGCGGCCATCGAATCTCTGGGCGCCCTGAACAGCGCCGAGGGCGTCGATACCGTCTGCAAACTACTGGGCGAAAAGGGGTTTTGGGAGACCAAGTTGACCATGCTGGAATACCTGCGCCAGGCCAAGTCTCCGGCCAGCCTCAAACCGATAAAACTGTTCATCCGCGACCCTAATATCGACCCCCGGGTGCTGACCACTGCTCTGGAGGTCTTGGAAGAACTGACCCGTGACCTGCCGGCCGAAGGCGCTTCCGGCTCGGCCGACGTCGGCAATATGACCAAGTCCGTCATTCGGGGCGAGTATTACGGCATGAAGATACAGTCCAGCCGCATCGTTTTCATTATGGACGTTTCCGGCAGTATGGCCTGGATGGCCAAGGAGGAAAAAGGGGTTATTCAGGAATCGACAGACAACGAGCAGAAAAAGGTGACCACCGGACCGGAGGGCGATAATAAAAACCCCAACGAGACCAAGTCCAAGATGCCAGATGAGCTCAAGAAAAAGAAGCGAGATATCGACCTGCGCCCGGTCAAGACCAGGATAGATTCGGTCAAGAAGGAGCTGGTCAACGCCATATGCAACCTTGATTCCAGCGTCTACTTTTCGATACTGTTTTACAGCAGCGCTTTCAGCATCTGGAAGAACGAACTGGTGCCGGCTACCACCGAGAACAAGATGGCGGCCATAGCCATAGTTGAAAAGCAGTCGCCCGGCGGGCGGACCAACATCTACGACGTGCTCGAAGCGGCCTACCGGATTTCCGGCACCGCCGGCATGTCCAAGAGCGAAGCCAAAAGAGTGGCTACCGGCGGCGGCAAGGGCTCTCCGGTCGAAAGTATCGGCGGCGTTGATACCATATTCCTTTTGACCGACGGCAACCCCAACGAGGGCAAGATATTCGACGCCGCCGGTATCGTCGATTCGGTGCGCAAGTGGAACGAGTTTCGCAAGATAAAGATAAACACCATCGCCGTGGGCATAGTTGACGAGAGCAATCCCGACCCGATGACCCGGGGCGACCCGGCTAACACCTCGCTGATGAGCCAGATTGCCCAGGTTACCGGCGGCACCTTCGTGGATAAAACCAAGTAGGGCCTAACCCCGATAAGGTGTGTCCTAAACCTTAGAAATAACAAAAATGACGGGAAATGCATATTTTATGCTATTTCTAAGCCATAACCTCATTATGAAATGCCAGTGCCTACAGAATGTTGATTATAAGCCTGTGGATTATGACATATAAGGCTATAGCTTGGGGGTACTAGGGGGGTGGGGGTAGGGTATAGGGGGGTAAAAATGAATTAAGTGAAGAATTGGCGTATAAAGGAGCTGATTTCAGGAAAATGATGCCAGGGAATGGTTATAAAATAAAAGTTTGTTTGTACGGTGTCTGCTACCAGACCTATTGGACTTTACCACTAAAATCCATTTCTTATTTTGATCATATCTGATAATCTATTCTAGCAATTAAGTTAAATTGTTCATCTACGGATTGGATTTATTTATTTAATCCTTGACATTGTAGGATTTTTTGCAATAATACCGGTTTAATATTATGCAAATCAGCCGTCTTACGGAAAAGTGGTCCGGCAAGGTCAATGAAGTGACTCTGGGCGCTGCTTCGGCCAAGCCTGTTACCATAGGCGGGCAGACTACCATGCCTTTTATGTTTGAGGATGGCGATATGCCGCGCCGTCCGGTCATTGCCATGGAGGTATTGGACAGGATTCCGGATGATTGGAACCCGATTCTCAAGGACGCTTTCAAGGATGTGTCCGGCGACACGGCCAAATGGGCCAGGAAGTGCCAGGATGAATACAAGGCCGATATGGTCTGCCTGAGGCTTCTGGGCGGGCATCCGGAAAACGGCAACAAGCCGGTATCCGATATAGTCAATACGGTTAAAGCGGTCAGGGCGGCCATCAATATCCCGTTGATTATCTGGGGTTGCGGCAACGTGGACAAAGACAACCAGATTTTCCCGGCGGTCAGCCAGGCGCTGGCCGGTTCGCGCTGTCTGATGGGCACGGCTACCAAGGATAATTACAAGGTTCTGGCGGCTACCTGCCTGGCGGATGGTCATAACATCATCGCCGAGAGCCCGTTGGACATTAATATATGTAAGCAGGTCAATATGCTGTTGTCGGATATGGAGATTCCGACGGACCGGGTGGTGATATTCCCGACTACCGGCCCGATCGGCTACGGTTTTGAGTATTCGTATTCGATTATCGAGCGGACCCGGCTGGCAGCGCTGAGCGGCGACAAGACCATGGCTTACCCGATACTGGCCACGCTGGCTAACGAGGTCTGGAAGACCAAGGAGACCAAGGCGCCGGAGTCCGACAACCCGACCTGGGGTAAGCAGAAGGAGCGGGCCGTGGCCTGGGAGTCCATGACGGCGGCCGGTTTCCTGCTGGCCGGAGCTGATATCTTGGTGATGTATCATCCCGAGGCCGTGGCGCTGACACGCAAGTACATCGATACGATGGCGTCCCGGTAAACCCGATTGCCAAATCGGTTAGAAATTTTATATATGCGCAGATTGAGGCTCTGGATAAAGGCCGTCCGGGCGCCTTTTTTTACGGCGACCATCTGCCCGATTGTCCTGGGCGCGACCATCGGCTGGTATCAGACCGGACATTTCAACTGGATTTATTTCTGGCTGACCTTGATGGGTGGCATATTGATGCACACCGGCACCAACCTGACCAACGATTATTTTGACCATATTACCGGCAATGACTGGGTCAATAGAATAAAGACGCCGTTCAGCGGCGGCAGTCGGGTCATCCAGCAGGGCGAGATACCGGCCGGGCAGATACTGCTGGTGGCACTGGGCGCATTCGCGCTGGGCGGACTCATCGGCCTGTATTTGAATCATAACCTGGCCGGCAATATGATTCTGGCATTTGGGATTATCGGGGTGTTCCTGGGGTTTTTCTATACGGCCTTGCCGGTCAAGATAGGCTACCGCGGGTTTGGGCTGGGCGAGCTGGCCGTGGGCATCGGATTCGGGCCGGTGATGGTGCTGGGCGCTTATTACGTCCAGGCCGAGCAGATTACGGCTCAGGCGGTGTTTGCATCCATCCCGGTGGGCATACTGATTACGCTGGTGCTTTACATTAATGAGTTCCCGGATTATGCCGCGGATAAAAGCGTCAATAAGATGACACTGCCTGTTCATCTGGGCAAAAGGGCGGCATCGCGGCTTTACATTATAGTAGTCATTGCCAACTACATTTTGATTGTGGCCGGAGTGGTGTCGGGGATAATGCCGGCCTGGACGCTGGTGACATTGTTTACGCTGCCGGTGGCTATAAAGGCCATGCGCACGGTCCGGGTCCATTTTGACCGAATACAGGAATTATTGCCGGCCAACGGCGCCACGATTGTGCTGCATTTCAGCATTGGTTTGTTGCTGGCGGCCGGGTTTATTCTGGACAAATTAACCTAATATTCCGATATACAGGGAAAGAAGAAAGGAGACAGCTCGGGGGCATGCCGCAGAGATAAACGCGGTAGTCCCAGCCTGATTCTAATGGAGATAGCAAGAATAAAAGAGAAGGCAAAAGGATTGGGAATCAATATCCCGCAAAACGGGGTAACCAAGCAGGAATTAATAAGATTGATCCAGGCGTTGGAAGGGCACGATCAGTGTTTCAGGGCGCCCAAGAATGAATGCGCCAAAACCCAGTGCGTCTGGCGTGAAGACTGCGTGCCGGAATAATTAATCCTGGATGAATATGTTCCGATAATACGGTTCCATCTGGTTAGTTACATATTTCACAAACTAAGTTATCATAAGCGCGTTATGGCAATAAGAACAAAGATTAGGGGTAAGCCGAAGATGTTGTCCGACATCGAGATAGCCCAATCAGCCCGGAAGCGGCCGATTATCGATATCGTTCGGGAGCTGGGCATCAAGGATAAATATATCGAGCTCTACGGCCCGTATAAGGCCAAGGTGTCTTTGGATATACTGGGCGAATTGAAGAGCAAGCCGCTGGGCAAGTATATCGACGTCACGGCTATAACACCGACACCGCTGGGCGAGGGCAAGACGGTTACGACCATCGGGCTGTCAATGGCGCTTAACCGCATCGGCCGGAAGGCCATCACCTGCATCCGCCAGCCGTCGCTGGGGCCGGTATTCGGCATCAAAGGCGGCGCGGCCGGCGGTGGTTATTCACAGGTTCTGCCCATGGAGGATTTTAACCTGCACCTGACCGGAGACGTCCATGCCGTCAGTATTGCGCATAACTTGCTTTCGGCATTCATAGATAATCATCTGTTTCACGGCAACGAGCTAAAAATCAATCCGCGTAATATTTTCTGGCGCCGGGTGGTGGACGTGAGCGACCGGGCATTGAGGAATATCATCACTGGGCTGGGCGGCGAGGGCATCATCCGCGAAACGGGGTTTGACATTGCCGTGGCGTCGGAGGTCATGGCTATACTGGCGCTGGCTACGTCGCTTAAAGACCTGCGCCAACGCCTTGGACGGATAGTGGTAGCTATGACATCAAGCGGCAAGCCGGTTACTGCTGATGACTTGAAATGCGCCGGTTCGATGACCATGTTAATGAAAGACGCGTTGAAGCCCAACCTGCTCCAAACCATCGAGGGCACGGCTTGTTTTGTCCATGCTGGCCCGTTTGCCAATATCGCGCACGGGAATAATTCAGTCCTGGCTGATATGATGGCCATACGGCTGAGTGATTACGTCGTGACCGAGAGCGGTTTCGGCGCCGATATGGGCGCGGAGAAGTTCTTTAATATCAAGTGCCGGGTGAGCGGGCTGAAGCCCAGCTGTGCGGTGGTGGTGGCGTCGGTCCGGGCGCTGAAGATGCACGGTGGGGCCGGCAAGGTGGTGGCCGGTAGGCCGTTGCCGGCGGAGCTGGTCAAGGAAAACCTGCCGATATTGGAAAAGGGCTGCGGCAATCTGCAGAAGCATATCGAAAATATCAAACTCCATGGCGTGCCCGTGGTGGTGGCCATAAACAGGTTTACCCAGGATACGGATAGGGAGATAGAGCTGATTCGGCGGATTGCCAAATCGGCCGGGGCCGAGGACGCGGTGGTGTCCGAAGTCTGGGCGCAGGGCGGCGCCGGCGGCGTGGAGCTGGCCCGGGCTGTGGTTAAGGCCGCGGAAAGGCCATCCAGGTTTAAGTTTCTGTATGAGCTGGATTGGCCGATTAAAAAAAAGATAGAAACTATTGCTACCAGGATTTACGGGGCCAAAGATGTTAGGTATGATTCGCTGGCCAACCGCAAGATTAAGCTTTATACCGAACTTGGTTACGATAAAATGCCCATGTGCATGGCCAAAACACACCTGTCATTGTCGCACGACCCGGAACTGAAGGGGCTGCCGGTTGGTTTTACATTACCTATTAGGGATGTGCGGGCGTCGGTCGGGGCCGGGTTCCTCTATCCGCTTTGCGGCGAGATGCGCACCATGCCCGGATTGCCCAGCGTGCCGGCCGGGACGCGTTATGATATCACCGAAGATGGCAAAATACTGGGGCTGTTCTAAGAAATCAATTCTTTATCAGGCGGTGGGTCTTTTCCTTTTTTGTCAATTGCCGAGGCTGGCTGGTCATTTTTGTCCACTGTGACGATGCCGATAAACCCGAAGATGTCTTTAGTGGCTCGGCCCATGATACTATCGCTCATGATGTTATCAAGGAAATAGAGCATCGTTTTACTGCCCGGGTCGGTTACCAGCTTCATAAAAGGTATCAGGAAGAGGAATCTTCCGATTGACACGAACCAGAATACCCACTGGACGAAGTCTAGCGACAGAAACCTGAAGTTGGCCGGCACCATGTCAGCAATCCAGCCGATGAATATCTGCGGGAAAGCCACGGTTAGGCCGGTCATTACCGTATAGACCGCGTAATACATTTCTTTGTATTTATCAGGTGATGAGCCGAGCATCAATTTAAGCACGGCGATTTCCACGCCGGCCCACATGAAACCGCTGGAGATGCCATCTATGTAGATGAAGAAATTGAAATTGGCGTCGGAGATGACCCAGTATAGAGGATGGAATGCGCCGAAATAGATGGCCACCAGAATAATCGGCTTGTTGCCGTAACGGTCAATCAACTTGCCCCAGATAGGCAGGGCAATAACCCGGAATATCAAAGCTAGAAATCCATAAAGTTGGATCGTTGTGGCGCTCCACTTAATCTTATTAATCAGGAACGGCGTCCAGAACGGGCCGGAGATACCGTTGACGACGCTCCACAGGCACATCAATATGGTAAATGTCCGGAAGTTCTTGTCGGCCAGGGCTATTTTGGCATAGGTGAATATCGGGATTGGCTTGCGGACGACATCTTTTTTGACATAGGGCGGTTCCGGTTGGCGGAGCAGATATATTATGGATAATACGCCGGCGGCTGTTCCGAGCATAGAAAGAACGCCGAGCCTGACGAACTCGAATGTTTCTGCCCGGGACAGGAATTTTATGGTTGGGAGCAGGTTAATTATGAAGTCATTGACCGGCTTTGAGTAGTCATAATATAGTCCTCCGAGCAATCCGACAACGCTGACAATGGTGCAAACCATGGCCCGGCGGCTGAAATACCGCCCCCGTACCGGGGCCGGCACCAAATCGGCCATCCACGAGGTCCAGGGGATGCCGGACATGGCGCCATAAATACAGGCGACAAGATAGAGCCAGAAAAATATTTTCATAGAGACAGGTTTGATAAAGAAAAAGGGGATAAGAGGAATGAGGAACCAGCAAAACCGTACTACGACCACGGTGACAACTGTCAGCGGTTTTCGGTGAGGAAGGGATTGCAGCCAGTAAGCGATCAGCAGCTGGATTATCACGGCGAACGAGGGGATGGCGCCCATCAGGCCGTAGTGGATATTTGTGGCGCCCAAGGCGATAATATAATATGTAATGAAAAGACCGCCCACCAAGTTGCCGTGGATGGTGGCATAGGCGCCTTCCCAGATGGAGATATTCATTCCCCTGCGGCGGTCCGCCGAGGTTATTTCTTGTGTCATGTGACTAAGTCCTTGGTTGATAACAGACCATTATGGTTTATATCCAAAACGCGGGATAATAACATAACTAAAAAGTTTGACAACAAATTGATATAAGTGTAAATAGTATCGACAGATTTTTGAATGGGGGTGTAGCTCAGCTGGGAGAGCGTGTGAATGGCATTCACAAGGTCAGGGGTTCGATCCCCCTCACCTCCACCATTAAAATCGCATACCTTTGTCTGGGTTATTATCCTTGACAATCCGGCTTTATATAATTACATAGGCTTTTTATGTTCCCTAAATTGATTCGGATATGCTTGCTGGTATTTATTTTAGCCGGTTGCCGGACGACCCGGCTGTCTTATCCGGATGACCAGAATTTTCGGATGGCTGAAGCCAGTTTTCTAAAGGGCGAATACCAAATTGCGATAGATAATTATATTTTATTCATATCCGGACAGCCACTGTCCGTATATGTTTCTGAGGCATATTATCGTACTGGCATCAGCTATCTGGCGATGGATAACGTCAAGGAAGCTTTGCCTTATTTGAAGGAGTCTTTGAATCGGGCTAAATACACCGATTTGAGGACTCAGGTGCTGAATAGCCTCGGTTTTTTGTATTTTGTCCAGCAGAATTACGCGGAGGCAATAAAGCATTATGAGTTGGCGCTGAAAGGCAACAAGGCCATACTGCCGATAGCGGAGGTTTATTACAACACAGGGGTTTCTTTTATGCGCACCAACCATTGGCGCGAAGGTAGAAAATACATCCAGCTGGCCAAGGACGCGGCCGGCAAGAATGAGCGGATTATCAGCGAATCAGCTACCGAAAGGTTGTCGTTGCCGCCCGATACTTTTGTGGTCCAGCTGGGCAAGTTTGACAACAAGGATAACGCCCAAGCATACCAATCAGAAGTGCTTTCTGAAAAAGGGCTTAAAGTCACCGTTAATATTATTCTGATAGAAGGCAATGAATTTTTCTATCTATGGGCCGGGTCGTTTCCGACTTACCAGGAGGCCGTGGCCCGGGCTGAAGAAATCAGGGAATGCGGATTGGAAGCAGTAGTAATGCCATGACAGAGTTGATGAAGCAATATCTGGCAGTTAAGAAAAGTCATCCCAATGAAATACTGTTTTTCCGGCTGGGTGATTTCTACGAGATGTTTTTCGAAGACGCCAAGACGGCTGCCCGGATACTAGGGATTGCCTTAACGGCCCGGTTCAAGGACGATAAACGCGTGCCCATGGCCGGCGTGCCGTATCATTCAGCCACAAACTACATTAATCGTTTGCTTAAAGCCGGTTGCCGGGTGGCGATTTGCGAGCAGACCCAGCCGGCGGAGATGGCTGACGGTTTAGTAGAGCGGTCGGTAGTTAGGATTATCACGCCAGGCACATTGCTGGAAGAGGGATTGATTCAGGGCAAACAGCACAATTTTCTTTGTGCCATAAACGTGGATACCAAGGAACAGCTTGCCGGTATTGCCTGGACGGACCTTTCCACCGGCAGATTTATGGTCGCGGATTTACCCATGGCCAACCTGATAGACGAGTTGCGCCGGATAAACCCTTCGGAATGCCTGGTGCCTGAATACCTGGATTATCCAGATAATAGCAGTAGTTCCGGTAAAAATAACTCCTGGCTGGCGGCGATGAAGTTGGCTATCCCGACTTCTTTTACTTTAAGGCCGGCATGGGTATTCGAAAAAACTACGGCTTATAAGGCGCTGACAGAGCATTTCCAGACGGCCAATCTCAAGGGATTCGGATGTGATGAGCTGGGGATGGCTATTGGCTCGTCCGGCGCCATAATAGATTACCTGCATGACAATTACCCGGCTGATAAGGATTCGGCATTGAAACATATTATTAAAATGGAACCATACTCGTTGTCCGGCAGGCTTTATCTGGATTACGCCACCGTGGCTTCTTTGGAGTTGGTCGCGGCCGGCAGAACGAATGCTTTGGGTAAGAATGACGTTGAAGGTTCTTTGCTTGGGGTGCTGGATAAAACTTCGACGCCGATGGGCGTACGGTTGCTCAAGGAATGGGTAACGTCGCCGTTGGTGAATCCTGAAGAAATCATATTTCGACAAAATGGGGTTAAGGCGTTTATCAATAATGCCGGATTGCGCCAGGAGTGCATCAAGTATCTTAAATCGTCTATAGGCGGCTACGATATCGAGCGGTACACGGCAAGAATTGGTAGCGGCCGGGCCAATGGACGCGACCTGATAGCGCTGAAAGATACACTGACAGCCATACCGCAGTTGAAGAGTATGCTGGGACTCGAGAACGCCGGGATAATTTCTGGCATAGTAAAAAAACTTGATGAACTTCCAGAATTCCAGAAGCAGGTTAATGACGCGATAGCGGAGGAACCGCCCATAGAAATAACCGAGGGCGGAATTATTAAAGAGGGTTACAACGATGAATTAGATAAAATTCGGCATCTGGCCAGCGAAGGTAAAGGCTGGATTACTAAATTTCAGGAGGAAGAAATAAAACGGACCGGGATAAACTCGCTCAAGGTAGGCTATAATTCGGTTTTCGGATATTACATCGAGGTAACCAATGCGCACAGTCATAAGATTCCGGCCAACTACACCCGCAAGCAGACGATTAAGAACGCGGAGCGTTATATTACTTCCGAGTTGAAGGACTACGAGACGCAGGTTCTTAATGCTACTGAACGTGCGCGTAAAATGGAATACGAAATATTCGTTAATATAAGAAAATCTCTGGAAAAGTACATCGGTAATCTGCAGGAAATTGCCGGGTCGCTGGGATTGCTTGATGTGTTGCTTGACCTGGGCCAGGTGGCGGTGGAAGGTGACTATTGTTGTCCGGTTGTTAATAATGAATCAATAATAAAAATTACAGATGGCAGGCATCCGGTAATTGAACAGTTCGTGGCTGACAAATTCGTGCCTAATGATACCTTGCTTGATGACAAGAATAATAAGGTCTTGATTATTACCGGGCCCAATATGGCCGGGAAATCAACCTATATCAGGCAGGTGGCGCTGATAGTCCTTATGGCCCAGATGGGCGGTTTTGTGCCGGCCCGTAACGCGATTATAGGCGTGGCGGATCGGATATTCACCAGAATCGGTTCCGGTGATGAGATTGTCCGCGGGGCAAGCACATTTATGGTGGAAATGAACGAGACCGCCAACATACTTAATAACGCAACTGAACGTTCGCTGATTATTCTGGATGAGGTCGGTCGCGGCACCAGCACTTTCGACGGGCTTTCCATCAGCTGGGCGGTGACCGAACATATTCACGACCGTTTGATGAGCCGGACGCTTTTTGCCACCCATTACCACGAACTTACCGATTTAGCGTTGACATTGCCGGGGGTGAGAAATTATCATGTAGAGGTGAAGGAATGGGGTGAAAAGATAATTTTTATTCATAAAATACTGGAAGGCGGAACGGATAAAAGCTACGGAATCCAGGTGTCAAGGTTGGCTGGATTGCCCAGAGCGGTTATTGATCGAGCTAAAGAGGTTTTGAATGATTTAGAGAAACGCGACCTGAACACACCTGTTTCAAAGTCAAGCCTGCCTACGAACGCCAGGTCGAGGCGAAAGAATCAGTCCGGCACCGGCAAGGAAAAGGGCGTAAAACAACCTGATCTTTTCTAACCGGGCATCCCGAGAATCTTTAGATAAAGATTGCTAAAAAAGTTGACATAACTTTTCTGTTTGATATAATTGAAAATTTCGTCTATTGGCGTAAAATCCTATAGCTTATAGAAAGAAGTGTATAATGAAGGACGAAGCTCGCGGGAAAAAGAGGGTGATTCGCGGTGTCGTGGTGAGCGACCGTATGGATAAGACTATTACGGTGAGTAATGATTGGAGATTCCGCCATCCAAAATACGGTAAACTGATCAAGAAAGTCACAATCTTGAAGGCGCATAACGAAAAAAACGAAGCTAAGACCGGAGATGAGGTGGAAATAGTGGAAACCCGGCCTTTAAGCAAAACTAAGAGATGGCGACTTCTGAGCATTATAAAAAAAGGTAAAGTAGACAATACCTTGATAGAAGAAACAGCCAAAAAAGGCTAAGAATACAGGACGACGTTTATGATAATGATGAGAACAAAACTTAATTGCGCTGACAATACCGGCGCGAAGATAGTTAGTTGCATACAGGTGCTGGGCGGTAGCAAGCGTCGTTATGGGTATGTTGGCGATATTATTGTCGGAAACGTTAAGAAAATAGCGACTGCAGGCAATACTAAAAAAGGCGAAATAGTCCGCGGCGTGATTGTCCGAACTAAGCATCCAATTAGACGCCAGGATGGTACTTATGTGAGATTTGACACCAACGCCATGGTTTTATTGGATGCGGACAATAACCCTAAGGGCACTAGAATATTCGGCCCAGTGCCCAGAGAGCTCAGAAAGAGTTTTATGAAAATTATATCTCTGGCGACAGAGGTGGTTTAATATATGAATTTCAAAAAAGACGATACAATTAAGGTTATTTACGGCGATGACCGCGGCAAGCAGGGCAAGGTCATAAAGGTTTTTAGGGAAGACGGCAAGGTCCTTATCCAGGGTGTTAATATCCACTGGAAACATGTAAAAAGGGGTAAGGAGTATCCGCACGGCGCAAGGATACAGAAGGAGTTCCCTATCAGCGCCTCTAACGTAATGCTGATTTGCCCGACCTGTAACAAACCGACTCGCATTGGGTACGGAGTCAGCGAGGCCGGAATTAAAAACCGTGTCTGTAAAAAGTGTAAGAAACCTGTTTTTCAAGAGTAAATATAGTATATGGCCAGATTAATGGACCGTTACAAGAACGAAATCGTGCCCGCTCTAAAGGAGCAGCTTAAATGCGGCAATAGCCTGGCTGTGCCCAAAATAGAGAAGATAGTGGTTAGTATGGGTTTAGGCAAGGCGGTAGAGAACAAGGACCGGGTTGAAGCGGCCGTAAAGGATATGTCGATTATTACGGGCCAGAAACCGGTTGTTACCAAGGCCCGGATAAGCGTAGCTAATTTTAAACTGCGTAAAGGCGAATCGATAGGGTGCAAGGTCACTCTGCGTCACAAAATGATGTACGAGTTTTTGGATAGGTTAATCAGTATTGTTCTGCCCAGGCAACGCGATTTTCGGGGCATACCTAAAAAATCATTCGATAAGTTTGGCAATTACAATATGGGTATAAGCGAGCAGACGGTTTTTCCGGAAATAACACTGGATAACGTTCAGTTCCCTCAAGGGATGGATATTACCATAGTGATTAAGAGCCCTTCGGTTGAAGCGAGTTATTTATTGCTGAAAGCGCTGGGAATGCCTTTCAGAGATTAGATATTAGGATTGTCAGTTGTCAGTTTGAGCGGTAGCGAATTACTGCCAACTATAGTCGGCTGTGCTTCTGAGGCTTTATTTGCCTCTGGTATGAGGCGGAGAACTTCATAGGCAGCCGTAACTAAAGGAGTGTTTAGTTTGGCTACAAAAGCTTGGCGGTATAAACAGGCGCAGGAGCCTAAATTTAAAGTAAGGGCATATAATCGTTGTTTGCTCTGCGGCAGGCGCAGAGGCTATTACCGTAAATTTAAGATTTGTCGCATTTGTTTCCGCACCCTTGCTCTAGAAGGCAAGTTACCGGGCGTTAAAAAAGCCAGTTGGTAAGCATGGTTTCGGGATAATAAGGAGAATAATAATGAGTGTAAATGACCCAGTGGCCGATATGTTGACTCGTATCAGAAACGCGAAAATTAGAAACTTAGAAAGCGTCGATATGCCGTCTTCAAGCATGAAGAAGGCTATAGCCAAAGTGCTCAAAGAGAGCGGTTATATTTCTGATTTTAAGTTTGTGAGCGATAAAAAATCTGGTCTTTTGAAGATATATCTGAAATATTCGCCCGACGGCGAAAGCATGATAACAGAAATTGTGCGCGTTAGCAAGCCGGGCCGGCGTATTTATGCCGGAGTCAGCGAACTTCCTAAAGTTCTTGACGGCTTGGGTTTGAGCATAATTTCTACGCCCAAAGGAATCATGGGCGATAAAGAATGCCGCAAGTTGAATCTTGGCGGCGAGGTTCTTTGTAAGGTTTGGTAATTTATGTCAAAATTAGGTAAAAAACCAATCGTAATCCCGGATGGAGTCAAGCTGCTTTTTAGCAATAATAAGCTTAAAGCCGAGGGGCCCAAGGGTTCTATGGAACTATCCATACCTGCTAATATGAAGGCCAAAATAGATACTGACAAGAAAATAGTTTCCATGGAAGCCGAGTATAATATACCCCACGACAGGGTGATGCACGGCACGATAAGGAGCCTTGCAAATAACATGCTTATTGGCGTAAGTAAAGGTTACGAAAAGAAGCTTGATATTATTGGGACAGGTTACAACGTTAAGATACAGGGCAAAGAACTGATAATCAATATCGGTTTTTCCCACCCGGTAAAAATGATTGTGCCGGAAGGCATCAATATCACAGTTCCCAACCCCAACCAGGTGATTGTTCATGGGATAAGCAAGGAATTAGTCGGTTTATTTGCATCACAAATAAGATTTATTAAGGTTTCTGAGCCATATAACCTCAAGGGTATTAAATATACGGATGAAATTATCCGCCGCAAATCCGGTAAAACTTTTGTGTCCGGCACGGCGTAAAAAGAACGTGAAAATATGAAAGACCGTCAACAACAAAAATGGGCTAAAAGGGAAAGACGCCACATGCACGTCCGGAATTCCGTTATGGGAACGGCCGAGCGCCCGCGTCTGAGCGTGTACCGGAGCCTCAAGCATATTCATGCCCAGATTATAGACGATATAAAGGGACATACGTTAACCGCGGTTTCGACCCTTTCACCGGATATTAAAAAAGATGGTAAAAGCGGCGGTAATGTTGCGTCCGCAGCCGTAGTCGGTAAGATGCTGGCTGAAGTTGCTTTGAAGAAGGGCATACAGAAAGTGGTATTTGATAGGGGGGCATATCCTTATCACGGTCGCATTAAAGCATTAGCCGAAGCCGCCCGCAAGGCCGGACTTAAATTCTAATTTTGTCAAGGAGGCAACACAGGTGATAAACGACGAAAAACCGGTAGAAAATAAAGATCCCAAAGAAATAAAGACTGAACCAAAAACGGAGTCAAAGACAGAGCTGAAAGTGGAGGCAAAACCGGGGGCGAGGTCTTTCTCTGACAGGAACCAGCGTTCGTCCCGCGATTCGCATTCCCAAAAAAGGCCGTTCGGCGATAGCGGTGATGGTTTTGAGGAAATAGTTATTAAGATAAATCGTTGCTGCAAGGTAGTTAAAGGCGGAAAAAGATTCAGTTTTGCGGCTTTGGTCGCAGTTGGCGACAGAAAAACCCATGTGGGGTTTGGAAAGGGCAAGGCCAAAGAGGTACCCTTTGCGGTAAAGAAAGCGGTAAAGGATGCCAAGAAGAATCTTGTTTCAGTGCCCATGAAAGATACAACCATTCCCCATACGGTTAGTGCTAAATACTGCGCCAGCAGGGTTATTATAAGGCCGGCCTGTCGGGGAACGGGCATTATTGCCGGTTCAACCGTCAAGGCAATACTGGAACTGGCTGGAGTAAAGGACGTTTTATCTAAAATCATGGGCAGCACCAACCCGAACAACGTTGTTAAAGCAACGGTATTAGCGCTTAATCAACTCAAATCAATGGCCGACCGCAATAAGCTGCTTCAGGCAAAGGTATAAAATTTATGAATCTTACTCAATTAAAGCAGGGGATGGCTCGTTTACGGAAGAACCGGAAAAGAAGGGGGCGCGGTGATGCTTCGGGTCACGGTGGCACATCCACCCGCGGTAATAAGGGGCAGAAAGCCCGGGCTGGTTATACCAGACGCGATTACTTCGAAGGCGGACAGATGCCTTTAGTCCGTAAAACGCCCAAGAGGGGATTTAAGAATGTTCGTTTTGCCGATCAGGTGGCAATCATTAATATTGATAGCCTTAACATTTTTGATAACAACGAAACAGTTACCATAGAAAGACTTCAGAAAACCCGCCTTGTCAGAGGCGAATTTGATGTCATCAAGGTGCTGGGTAACGGTCAGCTGGAAAAAGAAGGCTTGATCGTTCATGCGCACCGATTCAGCGAGTCGGCCCGGAAAAAGATAGAGGATAAAAAAGGCAAAATAGTGCTATGCAAAGATTAAAAGAGATAATCACCAATATCTTTATGATCCCGGAACTAAGGCGCAGACTGCTGATTACTTTCGTGCTTCTGGGCGTATTCAGACTGGGTTTTTTTATACCTATCCCGGGTATTAATATTGAAGTGTTGCGGGAATGGATAAACCAACTTTCCCAGAGCGCCGGCCGGGTTTTTGCTTTTGCTACCCTGTTTTCCGGCGGCGCGCTTTCCAATATGTCTGTGTTCTCACTGGGTATCATGCCTTATATAACTTCATCCATTATGTTCTCGCTCTTGATAAAGGTTATTCCTAAACTGGAAGCCCTGGCCAAGGAAGGCCCTTCGGGCTACCGGAAAATCAGTCAGTATACCCGCTGGTTGGCTCTACCCATATCGATTTTCTGGTCTGTATTTATTGTGATTTATTTGCAGGGACAGACTATGAATAACCAGCAACTGATTCTGAATCCCGGCCTGTGGGTATTCGCTATCCCGACCGTGATAACTTTGAGCGCCGGGGCTATGTTTGTGATGTGGCTGGGTGAGCAGATTACCGAGTTTGGTCTTGGTAACGGTGCATCCATAATTATTATGGCCGGTATCGTAGCGCGCATGCCTTATGCCGTGTTTGAGATGTACCGCGAAACCAAGGGCGGCGACCTGACCGTAGACAAGCCGATTATTATTGTTTTGTTGTACCTGGCCGTTGTTGTGGGCATTGTTTATATGACTCAGGCCCAGCGGCGCATACCGATACAGTATTCCAAGCATATCCGGGGCCGGATGGTTTACGGCGGGCAGCGTCATTTTCTGCCTCTGCGCATTAACCAGGCCGGTGTTATGCCTGTGATATTCGCGTCGA
Organism: Candidatus Brocadiia bacterium; assembly: GCA_041658285.1. Lineage (NCBI taxonomy): Bacteria > Pseudomonadati > Planctomycetota > Candidatus Brocadiia > Candidatus Brocadiia bacterium. The sequence continues at coordinate 349,159 of JBBAAP010000002.1, read as the reverse complement.
CCATGATGGTTCTGCCCGATATGATTGGCCGTTATTCCGGTTCCGACGTATTGAAACACGCTTTCTCCCGCGGTGAAAGCGGGTTCTGGTTTTCCGCTTTATACACCGTTTTAATATTCGCTTTTACTTATTTTTGGACAGCCCTGTATTTTAAGCCGGATGAGATGTCCGAGAATCTTAAAGAAGCCGGCAGTTTTGTGCCGGGCATCAGGCCGGGGCAGGAAACCGCGCTTTACCTGGAAGGCATTATGAATCGCATCGTTCTTCTGAGCGCGACGTTTCTGACCGTGATTGTGTTGTTGCCTAACTTGATATCATACGGACTCAAAGTTGACCGATTCATAACTTCGTTTTTGGGCGGAACAGGTATTCTTATTGTTGTAGGCGTAGGCCTTGATTTGATGCAAAAAGTAGAGTCGCACCTTATTCTCAGGGAATACGAAGGTTTCTTGAAAAAAGGACGGGTGCGGGGAAGGCGTTAATATGATATTCGTATTTATCGGTCCGCCCGGCTCGGGCAAAGGAACGCAGGCCGTGCTGATGTCCAAAAGATTAGGACTGGCCCATATTTCTACCGGAGATATGCTCCGTGAAGCGGTCAGCCAATCATCGGTTCTGGGGCTCAAGGCCAAGGCCTTTATGGACAAGGGCGAGCTGGTTCCGGACGAAGAAGTTATATCTATTATCAAGGCTCGAGTTTCTCAGGACGATTGCAAGAAAGGTTTTATCTTGGACGGGTATCCGCGCACCAGTATCCAGGCTAAATCGCTGGATAAAGCTATGGCCGAGATAGGCCGAGAGATAACTAAGGTTATTTCTATTGAGATGCCGGAAAAGGAGCTTGTGGTTCGTCTCTCCGGGCGCCGGGTTTGCCGGAATTGCCGCGAGAATTATAACCTTAATTTCTCACCGCCCAAGAACGTTAATAAATGCGATAAGTGCGGTGGCGAGATTTACCAGCGCGACGACGACAAGATTGAAACCATACAGAAACGGTTTAAGGTTTATACCGAACAAACCGCGACGTTGATTAACTATTATCAGGACCGTTTGATTAACATAGCCGGCAATGCGAAAGTAGAGACGGTTGAACAGGGGATTCACGATAAACTCAAACTTGCTCATTAATGATTAGATATAAGTCGGTTCGCGAAATCGAATTGATGCGTGAAGCCGGACGGATACTTGCGGGAACGATAGAGGAGATAAAAAAAGCGGTCGGCCCCGAAATCAAGACGATAGTTTTTGATCGGATAGCCGAGGATTATATCAAAAGCCATAACGCTCAGCCGGCATTCAAGGGATACCGGGGGTTCCCGGCTAATATCTGCGTGTCGGTCAATGAAGAGATCGTGCATGGCATCCCGGATGAGCGCAGGATTAAGGAAGGAGACATAGTTTCAATCGACATCGGCGTGGAATATAAAAACTACTACGCTGATGCCGCCGTGACGCTCGAAGTAGGGCGGGTTTCGCCGGCAGCCAGGAAGCTGGTTGAGGTGACCAGGCAGTCTCTGGAAAAGGCTGTTGCCGTAGTCAGGCCCGGCGCGAAACTGTCCGAGATATCGTCCGCTGTCCAGAGGTGCGCCGAAACCAACGGATTTTCGGTGGTGCGCGACCTGGTCGGCCACGGTGTCGGACAGGAACTCCACGAGGACCCGCAGATACCCAACTACATCGAGCCGGACGAAGGCCGCAAAGATATCATCCTTAAAAAGGGGATGACTCTGGCTATAGAGCCGATGCTAACCGAGAAGTCTTACGAGATAGAGACTTTATCCAATGGATGGACGGTGGTGACCAAGGATCGGAAGCTGTCGGCGCATTTTGAGCACACGGTGGCGGTAGTCGAAGGCGGCTGCCGGATTTTAACGGTGTTATAATTTATGCCCAAAGAGGAGCCCATTAGAACGGAAGGAATTGTCAAGGAGGTATTACCCAACGCCATGTTTCGGGTAGAGTTGAAAAACGGTCATACGCTACTGGCTCACGTTTCGGGCAGATTGCGTATGCATTTTATAAAGATAGTCTCCGGCGATCGGGTGACTATGGAGATATCACCGTACGATTTAAGTAAAGGCCGTATCGTTTATCGGGAAGGAAAAATACAATGAAAGTCAGAGCTTCAGTTAAGCGCATTTGCGAAAACTGCCAGATAGTTCGGCGCAAGGGCGTGGTGCGTATTATTTGCATCAACCCCCGCCACAAACAACGACAGAAATAACAGAAAAGGTTAAATTATGGCAAGAGTATCAGGTATCGAAATTCCGGCTAATAAGCGAATCGTTATCGCGCTGACCTACATATACGGGGTGGGCAGAAGCCGGGCCGAGGAAATCCTCAAAGAGGCCGGTATTGACGAAAGCATCCGCACCAAGAACCTGACCGAAGACCAGGTCAGCCGAATCAGCATAATTATCGATAAGCACTATATGGTCGAAGGCCGCCTCAGGCGCCAGATTATACAGAATATCCAGCGTCTTAAGGATATCGGTTCTTACCGCGGTCTCAGGCACCGGAAAGGCCTGCCGGTCAGGGGACAGCGGACCCGTTCCAATGCCCGCACCCGGAAAGGTCCGCGCAAGACCGTGGCCGTCCGAAAGACAGCGCTTGAAAAGACTTAATTTAAACTAAAAGGAGCAGATAATGGGAAATCAGCAAGAAAAGGTAATGGAGGGTGAACCCAAAAAGAAGGAGTCTAAACCGGAAAGCACGGCTCCGGCTAAGCAGCCTAAGAAGAAGAAAATCAAACAACAGGTGCCGAAGGCGATTGCGTTCATCAAGACCTCTTTCAATAATACGATAATTACCATCACCGACCTGCAGGGCGCCACCCTGTGCTCGGCATCAGCCGGCACGGTGGGGTTCAAAGGCTCGCGTAAGAGCACGCCATTTGCGGCCCAAAAAGCCGCCGTGGCCGCGGCCGAAAAAGCCCAGAAGTTCGGTGTCAGGGAAATAGACGTCAAGGTCAAAGGCCCGGGCGCCGGGCGCGAATCGGCTATCCGCTCGCTGGGTTCCACCGGTCTTAGGATTAATACCATTGAGGATATAACTCCTCTGCCGCATAACGGATGCCGGCCCCGGAAAAAGAGGAGAGTCTAATAAATTAAAGTCTGACAAGGAGTAAACATGGCTAGGATAATAGGACCAAAATGCAGGAAATGCCGAAGCGCAGGCGAAAAGATGTTCTACAAGGGCACCCGTTGCACCACTGTTCGGTGCACTATGGAGCGCAATCCGCAGCGGCCCGGCCAGCACGGGGCCAAGCGCCAGCGCTTGACCGATTACGGCATCCATCTAAGGGAAAAACAGAAGCTTAAGAAGATATACGGCTTGACCGACCGTGCATTTAGGAATTATTTCCTTGAAGCTCAGCGCATGACCGGCAATACCGGCGAAAATATGCTGATAATGATGGAAACCCGGCTGGATAACGTCGTGGCCAGTTGCGGCTGGGCGGCTTCCCGGCCCCAGGGCCGACAGCTTATCTGCCACCGACACGTGGCCGTCAACGGGCGTATTGTCAATATCCCTTCATACAGAGTTGAGGCCGGCGATTTGATTACCGTTTATAAACGGGCTAAAAGCCAGACCCTGGTCAAAGCTTATGTGGCCGAAACCAAAAAAGATGTTCTGCCCAATTGGGTTAAGCTGACGCCCGACCCGCTCCAGATACAGATTGTCCAGCTGCCCAAACGCGAAGATATAACCGTTCCGATTAACGAGCAGTTAGTCGTTGAATTTGCGACCAGATAGTGTAAGGCTCCCTTTTTAGGGAGAGGAGGAAGAAAAATGAGGGTTAAATGGCGTGAATTTGAATTACCCAATCGCATTGTACTTGATGACAAGACCAGGACCACCACCTACGGGTGCTTTGCCGCCGAGCCGTTCGAAAAAGGCATCGGCTACACTTTGGGCAACGGGTTGAGGCGAATACTGCTTTCGTCCATCGCCGGAGCCGCCGTCACTTCGGTGCGCATCAAAGGCGTGGAACACGAATTCGCCACCATCGAAGGTGTTGTCGAAGACGTCACCGACATTATCCTTAACCTCAAGAAGCTTTGCATCAGGCTTAATTCCAGCGAGCCGCGCAAACTCTTCCTGAACGTTACCAAGCAGGGCGAGGTCACCGCGGCCGACTTTACGCCTGACCCGACCATCGAAATCGTCAACCCCGAACTCCATATCGCCACGCTCAACGACGAAAAGACGCTGGAGATGGAACTGACCGTGAAAAAGGGCCGGGGCTATGTTCCGGCAGAGGAGCATATGGCCGCCGAATCACGGGAAGTGGGGCTCATTCCGATTGACGCCATATACACGCCGGTTACCCGGGTCAGCTATCGCATCGAAAACAGCCGGGTGGGCGGACGGACCGACTACGACAGGCTGGTTTTGGAAGTATGGACCAAGGGCACGGTTACCCCGGAAATGGCCATGGTCGAGGCCGCCAAGATTTACCGCAAGCATATCAATCCCTTTGTCCAGTACTATGATTTGGGCCGTGAAATCCCGCTGGACGAGGAAAAGGAAAAGGATAAGCGCAAACGCGATGAGTATCTGGCCGACCTCAAACGGAAACTGTCACTGCCCATCAGCGAACTGGACCTGTCGGTTCGGGCGACTAACTGCCTCAAGATTGAGAAGTTCAAGACCATAAAAGACCTGGTTTCCACCAACGAAGTACAGATGTTAGAAATCCATAACTTCGGCAAGACCTCGTTCAAAGAGGTTAAGAAGAAGATGGCCGAGATGGGCCTGTCGTTCGGTATGGATCTCAATACCATATTTGTCGAGAAAAAAGCCGAATAATAGTTCGGCAGTCCGTGAAGGATACTGCCGACTATACCAGGTAGTATACTTCCCGGTGGGTCTGCCTCTGGCATGACGCCACCGCTAAGAATGGCGCTTACTGCCAGAGTACGGAAAGATAGATACGATTATGATGCACGGAAAAAGATGGCGTAAATTAGGGCGAAAAGCCCATCACTACAGGATGCTCCAGCAGAACCTGGTCACGGCGCTGTTCAGGCACGAGCGCATTATCACCACCGACACCAAGGCCAAGGAGTTTCGGAGCGCGGCTGAAAAGCTTATTACCAGGGCCAAGGAATACAGCTTGCACAACTTCCGGCAGGTTCTGTCCATGCTCCAAAATGAGGAAATCACCAATAAGCTCTTCAAGGAAATCGCGCCCCGTTTCAAGGACCGTCCCGGCGGCTATACCCGGATAATCAAGCTGGGCGGCAGCCGTTTGGATATGAAGGGCGGCAAGAACCTGGGCAAATGGGCCGCCAACCGGCTCAAGGATAACGCCCCGCGCGTTATCTGGGAACTGGTCGAGAAGTCGGCAAAACCTGAGCCCAAGGACGAAAAGAAGACCAAAGCCAAAACGGACGTTAAGGACCAGAAGCCGGCCAAGGAAGCCAAGCCAAAAAAAGAGCATAAGGAAAAGGTCAAGGCAAAGGCCAAGGCTTAACCAATCGGTTGTTGGCAGCTAAAGTGGTTTAGCTTTAGGTATTTGGTTGATTTTCCATTTTCATCTTTGCATTTTAATTTATAGTTATGTCTGATTGCATCTTTTGCAAGATAGTTTCCGGCCAGTTGCCATCAACCAAGCTTTACGAAGACGCAGATGCCTTGGTCATAATGGACATCAACCCCATCGCCTCCGGTCACGCGTTACTGCTATCCAAAACGCACTATGTTACCCTGACTGACGCCCCGGCCGGCCATCTGGCCAGCCTGAGCGCGGTGTTGCTCAAGGTCGTGCCGGCCATACTCAAAGGCACCGGCGCTGAAGGGTTCAACATTATACAGAACAACCAGCGTTGCGCCGGCCAGCTGGTGCCGCACCTGCATTTCCATATCGTGCCCCGCAAAACCGACGACGGCATCCGCTTCAGCAGGCCGCCCAGCCCGGCCGCCAAAGCCGAAATCAATACCATGGCTGAAGCCATCAAAAAGCAGCTTATTTAACCACTGAGGACACTGAGAATTTACCACGAAAACACGAAACAATAAAAACACTAAATTTAGTGCCTTCTCGCTTTCGCGTCTTCGTGGTAAGATTGAAAACCAGTGTTCTTAGTGGTTAAACCTATCTTCTACAATTATATGACTTTTCTGAAAATTGACTTGATTTTTCAGTAATAATGTCACATAATATAGTCGGGGAGACGGGGGAGTCCTTCGCAGGGCCGCAGCCAGTCCCGCACTTATGCGGGGCAGGGCAACGAAAGCGAAAGGAGGGACGAAGTATGAAGGACTTCCTGATGAAACGTAACCGCAAGGGATTAAAAGGGTTCACGTTGATAGAGCTCCTGGTGGTCATCGGCATAATATTGATATTGGCTGGGATAACCGTTCCGATAATCGGAAAGGCTATCACCACGGCCCATAAACTGCGGTGCCAGAGCAACCTTAGGGCGTTGTACCACGGAATTTTTCTATACGATACAAACTTCCACGGGTATCCGCAGGGCGATGATTACCGGGGGGCCAAATTCTGGGGCGTGTTAAGGACGATGCCGTCGCCCGAAAGCTCCATCCTAATCGAGGAGCAGGGCTCAAAGGCGCACGGCTATTTTGTCTGTCCGCTGTCCGGGAGTGTTCCCGGTCCCGGTGTCTGCGACTATCGCGGGCCGGGTTACGACGCCGGCCAGCGCACCAAGGGCGCGACCGTGCTCGGCGCGGACAAGACCGATAACCACGACCCGGAAGGCAAGGGCGACATCAACATCCTGTTCTTCGGCGGGCAGATAGACAGCTATCGCCCCGACAGCCCCGAATGGGCCGATGCCGACAACAGGCTCCGGGATTGACCCGGGTAAATATGGCAAGGATTCCCCCCGTCTCTTAGTGGCAGTAGGAGTATACGACGTACTGCCAGAGCTCTTCAAAAGACTCAGGGTAAACTGTAGCCTCCTGCCCCTAGACCCCTGAGGGGTCTTGGGATAGGTTGTGAACGCAGTGCGCCATCTCACCATAGCGGGACAAGCCCGCAGGCTATCCCGCTTATAGGGACAAGAACCCTCACGGGTAAGGACTTAGATCCCTGAAGCCCCGCCCAAAGGCGGGACTTTACTTCGGTTACGCAAGACATCATTAATATGAGTTATATGGGCTTCCGTGAAGGGCTAAAGGCTTATAATAAGCCTATTTCCTGGCATCATTCTCCTAAAACCTGCCTTATTTTACTCTAAAACGAATATAACGCATATTCAGAGGGGGGGGAGATACCTACCCCCTCCCCCCTTAATCCCTAATACCTGTATCGAAAACCGGGATAGGGTATATCGAAAATCGGGATTGGGCGTATCGTAAACCGGGATTAGGCGTATCGAAAACGGGGACTAGGGATATCGTAAACCGGGATTAGGGATATCGAAAACCGGGATAGGGCATATCGAAAACGGGGATTGGGCGTATCGAAAACGGGGATTGGGTGTATCGAAAACCAGGACTAGGGGTATCGAAAACCGGTGGTAGGGGTATCGAAAACCGGGATTGGGTGTATCGAAAACCGGGACTGGGCGTATCGAAAACGGGGATTGGGTGTATCGAAAACCGGGACTGGGCGTATCGAAAACGGGGACTGGACGTATCGAAAACCGGGACTAGGAGTATCGGAAATCTCTATAGGGCGTATCGTAAACCCATACCCCTTTAAAAATTTAATGGATTTTTTGAGGTATTAAGCCAGCGGTCTTAGCTCTGATAACCTTTTGAGCCGGTATCTGGGCCGGAGCTTTTCCATCCTGACCCGGTCGGCGTAGCCGTATTCCAGGAAGGCGCAGTCCACCCCGGCGTTTTGGGCGGTGATGACGTCGTATTCGGAATCGCCGATGAAGAGCACCTGCTCTTTCCGGACCCGGTATTTCTTCATCAGGTGGTAGACCGCCCAGGGGTGGGGCTTGCGTTTCTTGACGTCGTCACTGCCCAGCACCGTATCGAAATATTCGTGGATGCCCAGCTCTTTGTTGATGCCGTCGACATAGCGTTTGAGCTTGTTGGATACGATGGTCATAATGATTTTACGTTGGGACAGGTTTTTCAATGTTGGCTTGACGCCGGGGAATATCTTCAGTCCTGTTTTATATTTGCGGTCGTAGATTTGGCGGTAGGTGGTTATCAGGGCGGCCATACCGGACTTTTTGGTCCGTGCCGGGAAGAGTTGTGCCAGGAAGTGGTCCAGTCCGGCGCCGATGGAGCTGATTATCCGGCGGCGTGTGAATGGCCTGAGCCCGAACTGCCGGGTCATAATCCGGGCTGTGGCGCAGATGCCCGGCGCCGAGTCCACCAGCGTGCCGTCAAAGTCGAATATCATCAGCCGGTACCGGCTGGGGTTTGCGGGTGACATAGCTTTTAATTTAGCCACGGATTACACAGATTGGGATATTGGGGTTTATTTATTGAGTTTCTTCTTACAATCATCTATAAGCATTTTCATAATTGGGGTAAGGGTGTCCTCAGGCGCTAATTTAAGGAACATCTCCGCGTCCATTATTGCCGCTTGATAATTTTTTTCTTTGTTGTATGCAATACTACGATTGTAGTAAACATCAGGATACTTTGGGTTAATATCTATTGTTTTAGTATAGTCAACTATAGATTTGTCAACTTCGCCTTTTTCGGCATATGTAAGGCCACGGTAATAGTAAGCGTACTCATAATTTGGTGTTAGTTCTATCAACTTGTTGCAATCCGCAATTACTTTATCAAAATAACCTTTTTCATAGTATATAAGCATGCGATAGTAATAAGCATCAGCATTATTTGAATCTAGTTCTATCATCTTGGTGTAATCAGCCATAGCGTGGTTGAAGTCGCTTTTTTTGCCATAAGCAAGTCCACGCCCATAATAAGCATTAATATCTTTTGGTTCCAATTCTATTCTTTTAGTGTAATCAGTGATGGCCAGATCAAATTCGCCTTTATTATAGTAAGAAAGGCCGCGGTTGTAATAAGCAGTAGTATTTGTTGGTTCAAGTTCTATTGTTTTGGTGTAATCAACAATGGCCTGGTCAAACTCACCTTTATCATAGTAAATATCGCCACGGTTGTTGTAGGCGGCGGCATAGTTTGGATCAAGTTCTATTGTCTTGGTGTAATCAGCGATAGCGCGGTCAAAATCACCTTTATGCCTGTAGGCAAGGCCGCGGCCATAATAAAAATCAGTATTTCCCCTATTTAATTCTATTGCTTTGGTATAATCATCGGTGGCCAGGTCAAATTTGCTTTTATCATAGTAAACAATGCCGCGGTTATAGTAAGCGTGATCATTTCTGGGGTCTAATTCTATAGCTCTTGAGAAATCAATAATTGCTTTATCATAATCGCCGGATTTTGCTTTGTCTAGACCGCTATTAACAAGGATGTAAGATTTTACAGCAGGATTTGAGTCTATTTTTAAAGAATCTTTTTGGTATGGTTTACGACTTTTTCCACCCATCACGGTTTGATGAATCCCGCGGATTAGTCCGCCTACTATTACGCCGATTAATATAACAATCAATATTTTTGGTAATAATCGGTTTTTTGGAGCAAGGGTATCATCTGGGGTTTTGGGAGTAGTTTCTTCTGGTAAGCCCAGCTCTCTATTTTTCTCAGTTCGATAATCAGTAATCAATTTTTCGGCAGTGGTTTTATCTTTCTGGAAGACGCGTAAAACGCCCCATCCTTGCTGGAGCGGCCATACGCCGCTGTAAGTCAGGTCGTCAAAAGGCATAACCATACACTTAATACTTTTTTCCTTAAATAGGTCCTTCAGAGCCTCAGCTTCAAACTGGTTTTTCAGCAACATGACCGGAACGGTTGTTTCTTGGGTTGTTTCTGCGCTCGGAATATTTGTGTCTATTATGTTGTTAAGTAGGTCTACATCTTCGGGGGGATTGGAATTGTTCGCATTGAGCCTTTTTTTATATATAGGATACAGGATTGCGACGACGCCTATCAGTATGATTATGGTGGTTACGCTTATCATCAGGATGTCATCATTAGACATATAGGTAGCATATTAGTTTATGATGGGATAATGTCAAATAATATAAGGGAAGGGTCTTACGGAACGAACACAGCCGCGGCGACGACGGTGGTCCAGAGCCCGTTCTTGGCGCCGATGGCCGATTGGGTGATGTTGGCGGTCTTGACTATCTGGGACGATATCTTCCAGATGGCTTTCTTTTTGTCCCAGGCGGCGTCGGCGTCGAACTCTATGCCCAAGGTCGTGGCTAACATCGATGCGGCCAAGTCTTCGGCGTAGTCGCCGGCTTCTTCGTCGTTCTTGCCGAAACCGTGGTGCTCGGACAGGTAGCCGTAATGGTTACGGTCGGCCGGGATGGCCAGCCCGATGGATGCGGCCACCAGCCGTCGGTATTCGTTGGTGGAGTTGCGGGCCAGGACGCAATAGGTTATCTGGCCGTCGCGCAGTTTCTTCAGCCCCTTTTCCCTAGGCAGCAGAATGCAGTGGGGCGGGAAGATGGACGATACGTGGACCAGGTTAAAGCGGGCTATCTGGGCGTCGCGCAGGGCTTCCTCGAACGAGGCCAGCTCGTGCTTGTGGATGCCCACTCCGTTGGTCAGGAATACTTCTCTTGGTGTAAAGGTCATTTCTTAATCCTTTTAGCCACTGATTACACTGATAAGAACAGCCTCCCCCGATATTATCGGGGGAGGCGTATTAATAATCTTTTCTACCCGATTCCACAAATTTTTTAATATGTAATCTGTGAAATCTGTGGCTCTTAGTACATTCCTTCTTCACCGCCGTAGCCGCCGCCCGGAGGCATCGGAGGCGCGTCTTTCTTTTCCTTGATTTCGGCCACCATGGCATCGGTAGTCAACAGCAGGGCCGCGACGCTTGAGGCGTTCTGGATGGCTGAGCGGACCACCTTGGTCGGGTCGATGATGCCGGCCTTCATCATATCTACGTATTCGAGCTTGTCGGCATCGAATCCGAATGCGCCTTTTCCTTCAAGGACGCGCTGGACGACGATGGAGCCGTTGATGCCGGCGTTTTCGGATATCTGCTTGATGGGCGCTTCGAGAGCCCGGCGGATGATATCCACTCCGGTGCTCTGGTCGCCGGTGGTTTTGAGCTTATCCAGTGAGGACAGTGCGCGCAGCAGTGCTACGCCGCCGCCCGGCAGGATGCCTTCATCCACGGCCGCCTTGGTGGCGTGGAGGGCGTCTTCGATGCGGGCTTTCTTTTCCTTCATCTCCAGTTCGGTCACCGCGCCGACGTTTATCTTGGCTACGCCGCCGGTCAGCTTGGCCAGGCGTTCCTGGAGCTTTTCTTTGTCATAATCGGACGACGTGGTTTCCATCTCCTTGCGCACCTGGTGGATGCGTCCCTGGATGTCCTGAGTGGAACCGGCGCCTTCGATGATGGTGGTGTTTTCTTTGTCGATGATAATCTTCTTGGCCCGGCCTAAGGAATCCAGTCCGACCTTTTCCAGTTCGATGCCCAAGTCTTCGAATATCGGTTTGCCGCCGGTCAGAATGGCGATATCGTCGAGCATGGATTTCCGCCTGTCGCCGTAGCCGGGTGATTTAACCGCGGCGCATTTGAGGATGCCCCGGAGGCGGTTGACTACCAGCGTGGCGATGGCTTCGCCTTCGACTTCTTCAGCGATAATTAACAGGGGTTTGCCGCTCTTAGCTACCTTCTCCAGCAAGGGGAGCATTTCCTTTATGCTGGAGATTTTCTTTTCGTATATCAGGATGTAGGCGTCTTCGAGGACGGCTTCCATGGTTTGCGGGTCGGTCACGAAGTAAGGCGAAATGTAACCGCGGTCGAACTGCATGCCTTCGACCCATTCGACTTCGGTCTTGGTGGATTTGCCTTCTTCGACGGTGATAACGCCGTCTTTGCCGACTTTTTCCATGGCCTCGGCAATCATATTGCCGATTTCCTTATCGCCGTTAGCGGCGATGGTGCCGACCTGGGCGATTTCCTCTTTGCCTTTGACCTTGACGGACATCTTTTTCAGCTCGTCCACGATGCTGTCGACGGCTTTCTCGATGCCTTGTTTCAGGGCCAGCGGGTTAGCGCCGGCTACGACGTTCTTGAGCCCTTCCACGAATATGGCTTCGGCTAGAACGGTGGCGGTAGTGGTGCCGTCGCCGGCTACGTCGGATGTCTTGGAAGCGACTTCCTTGACCATCTGGGCGCCCATATTATGGTAGGAGTCCTTGAGCTCGATTTCCTTGGCTACGGTCACGCCGTCTTTGGTGACGGTGGGTGAGCCGAACTTCTTTTCCAGGATGACGTTACGACCGCGCGGTCCGAGCGTGACCTTGACGGCCTTGGCCAGTATCTTGATGCCTTCCTTGATTGCCTCGCGTGCTTCCTGATCATAAACTATTCTTTTGGGAGCCATAGTGTTTTAATCCTCCTTTTAGAGCCAGTTAAGCCTTGCGGGGTTATGGCGCCGAAGCGTCATGGCGCCCTTATGGCGCTCACTGGGTCTTATCCAGCTTTTTCTTCAGAAAGAGCTGGACTGATGCTTTAGTCTAACACAGCCAGAATATCGTCTTCTGACATTATCAAATATTCTTTTTCTTCCAGCTTGATTTCGTTACCGGCGAAAGAAGAAAACACGATGCGGTCACCGTTCTTTACCGATGGTTTTGCCCGGGAGCCGTCGTCTAATAGTTTTCCTTCACCGACAGCGATAACCTTCCCCTCCTTGGGTTTCTCCTTAGCTGTATCGGGCAGGACGATGCCGCCCTTGGTTTTGCCGGCTGATTCCAACCTCTCCACTATCACTTTGTCTCCTAACGGTCTCAGTTTCATAGTCTCCTTAACCTCCTTCTGCACTAAATTTGTTACATTCTTCTTGTGTTCCCCGACATTGGGTAAAGGCCGGTAATTATATAAAGTCTTGGGATTATGTCAAGTATTTATTTTTATTTTCAGGGGAGTTTGTTAGCTAATCAGATTCTTAGCAGAGGTGCCTTGGGAACAGACTTCAGGCTGAGGCCGGATTTTGTTGCCTTAAAGATGTGGTTTATTATAATTAACATTTTTGTATGGAAAGGATATGATTATGCTAAAGAGATGCACGGTGATTATTGCGGCGGTTGTTTTATTGGGCGGTTGCTCGGGCGGTGCGGCGCAGGTGGATAAACCTATCGTTGCTCCTGTGGTTATTGATATTCTTGATGCCCAAGGCGTGCATGCCGATTACACCCAAATGGCGTCGCCGGTTGGGTTGACCATGACCGGAGCGGTGGGATACCAGGCCGATTCGGAGACCTTGACTAAGATAAACGAGTCGATGACCCAGTTCTCCAAATTGCTCTGGCAGGCGACCTGCGGAAATATTAAGCTTGATGTTGTTTGGCTCAGGAATAATTCGCAGGATGGATATATCCATTTTGAGAAGCTGGAAAAGCTAGGCGGACACGCCCAATTCGGCGGGCCGTTCACGGTTAATACCAATCTATTGGATATTGATAAGAAGATGGGTAAGCCGGGTATGGGCGTCAAGGTGTTGGCCGCCGGGATTTTTCACGAGTTCGGGCATTCAATGCTCCGGCTGCAGGATGAATACAACACCGACCGGGTGTGCATCATGCATCCGCAGAGCCGGACGGTGACATTCTGCGTCAGTTGCCAGAAAGAACTACTGGAACGTTTCCCGCTCTGGCGCTTTCCGCCCGAGTCCGAGCGTGCCGGCTGGGACGAACAGCATCCGGTGCCGGTATTCCAGATGGAGGGGGCAAAATAACAGCTATGCAATTAGACAGTAACGATTATAAGGTTCTGCTGGACAACCTCTACGACGGCGTATATTTCGTGGACCGGGAGCGCCAGATTATTTATTGGAACAAGGGCGCCGAGCGGATTACCGGATATACCAGCGCCGAGGTGGTTGGTAGACGCTGTTCGGACAATATCCTGATGCATATTGATGATGAAGGCCATAACCTGTGCACCGGCCAGTGTCCGCTGTTCCACAGTATGTCCGAATGCCGGGGGCATGAGGCCGAGGTGTTCCTGCATCACAAAGACGGCTACCGGGTGCCGGTGTCGGTCCGGGTTTCTCCTCTCCGGGACAAGTCCGGTAATGTCATCGGCGCCATCGAGATATTCAGCGATAATACCCGGCGCCAGGATTTAATCAGCGAGGTATCTGAGCTACGGCGGCTGGCGCTGCTTGACCCGGTGACAGAACTGGGCAACCGGCACTACGCCGAAATTCATCTGAACACCAAATTGAACGAGATGTCCCGCTACGAGCTGGCCTTCGGGATACTTTTTGTTGATATAGACTATTTTAAATCTGTTAACGATACCTACGGACACGACGTGGGTGACCGGATACTTAAGATGACGGCCAAGACCATGCTCAACGTTCTAAGGCCGTCCGACCTGGTCGGACGTTGGGGCGGCGACGAATTTGTCATTATAGTGCCTAACGTGGATCAGGAGCATCTTTATTCAATTGCCCATAAGCTCAGGGCTTTTGTGGAACAGTCAAGTTTTTCTATTGGTAATAACACTGTTAAGGTAACGGTTTCCATCGGCGCAACCATAGCCCGGACGGGCGATACGATGGAATCACTAGTTAAGCGGGCGGACAAGCTGGTTTACCGGAGCAAGTCGGACGGCCGTAACCGAGTGACCACCTGCGCGGTGGCGGAGGTATCATAGTATGGCTTATTTATTAATCGGATTGATTATTGGCGCGGCCATAGTCCTGGCTATAACGCTGATTTACCGGCGCCAGGCGCAGATGCCGCCTGATATGGAAGCGCTGGTTGCCCGGCTTAAGGACTCGTTCGGAGCTCTGTCGTTGGATACATTATCAAAACAGACCCAAATGGGCGCCAAAGAGCTGGATGAGAAGAAAAACCTGATTGACCAGACGCTTGGCGCCATGAAGTCTGATTTGCAGAACGTCCAGTCGGTTATTACTAATTTCGAGAAAGACCGCAAGCAGCAATTCGGCGAGCTGTCTAATCAGATTAAGAATACGGTTGAGCAGACTTGCAAGCTTCAGGAGACTACAAATCAGCTCCGGACGGCGCTGGCTAATTCTCGGGCACGCGGTCAGTGGGGTGAACGTATGGCTGAGGATGTCCTGCGCGTTTCCGGGTTTCTGGAAGGCGTCAATTACCAAAAGCAGAAAACCATCGAGAATATCGGCTCCCGGCCGGATTTTACGTTCCTGATGCCTCAAGGGTTAAAGGTTAATATGGACGTCAAGTTTCCGTTGGATAATTACATGCATTGTCTTGAGGCTGAGTCCAAAGCGGATAAGGACAACTATAAAGCGATGTTCCTCAAGGATGTCAGGAAGCGCATAAAGGAAGTGACCACCCGGGATTACATCAACCCGGAGGAAAAGACCGTGGACTATGTGTTGGTTTTCATTCCCAACGAACAGGTCTATGGGTTTATTAATGAGAACGACACCACCGTGCTTGACGAAGCCTTGAGAAACAAGGTTATACTCTGTTCGCCCGTAACGCTTTACGCCATACTGGCCATAATCAGGCAGGCGGTGGATAATTTCAATATGGAGAAAACAGCATCAGACATCATTGCACTGCTGGCCTCTTTCGGCAAGCAGTGGGACGCGTTTATAAAGTCTTTTGACCGGATGGGCAAGAAGATTGACGAGGCTAAAGAGGAGTTTGACAGCCTGCTGTCTGTCCGCAAGAAGCAACTGGAGCGTCCTTTAAGGCAAATAGACGATTTGCGCCGGCAGAAGGGCATCAAAGAACTGCCGTTACTGGATGACGACAATAATCAGGATATTGATGAGGATATAAATTAGAAAGAGAAATGAATATGTTAAAAACACCAGGCGTATTGAGTGATGAACTGTTAAGTAAATACCATACGGTAGTTAATTCCGACCCGCTGGTTCGGATGGCCCGCAACGCCGTGACCAAGACGGCTTTGCCCGAGGTGGCCATCAACCGCGACGTGGTAGCCGGGACCGACTTTACGTTTTCGCACACCACCAAGGTAGGGACTATTACCAATCAGATGGCCAGCGGCCGGTGCTGGATGTTTGCGGCCTTGAACACTATGCGGGTCCGGGCTATGAAGAAGATGAACCTGGCCAACTTCGAGTTGTCCCAGAGTTATCCGTTTTTCTTCGACAAGCTGGAAAAGGCCAACTATTTCCTGGAGAATATCATCGAGACGCGCGACGAACACATCCACAGCCGGATAGTCATGTGGTTATTGGCCGGGCCGTTGAGTGATGGCGGGCAGTGGGATATGTTTGCCAACCTGATAAAGCGTTACGGCGCGGTGCCCAAAACGGTCATGCCTGAAAGTTTTAACAGTAGCAACTCCGGGCACGTCAACTACTATGTCACTCTGAAATTGCGCGAAGACGCCAAAATATTGAGGCAGATGCACCGGAAGGGCGCTTCGGTATTCCAACTTAGGGCCCGGAAGGAAGATATGATGTCAGAAATATACCGGATGCTGGTGGTTTATTTCGGCGAGCCGCCAAAACAGTTCAGCTGGCAATACCGCGACAAGAAGGATAAATTCCACCGGGAACCGAAGCCAATGACGTCCCAGAGTTTCTATAAGGAATATGTCAATATCGATATGGACGATATGGCCAGCCTGATAAACTGCCCGACGTCCGACAAGCCATATAATAAGATGTATACGGTCAAGTATCTGGGTAATGTCCGGGGCGGGGATATTGTTCGTTATCTTAACGTTGATATCGAAACGATTAAAGAGGCGGCGATAAAGGCAATCAAGGCTGGACAGCCGGTTTGGTTCGGTTGCGACGTGGGCAAGATGCTGCAGCGCGATATCGGTATTATGGATACGAAAATGTTTGAGCTGGATAAACTGCTGGGCACCAGATTTGGGATGGATAAGGCCGAGCGGGTGGATTACGGCGACAGCCTGATGACCCACGCCATGGTTTTTACCGGCGTTAACCTGGTTAACGGCAAGCCGACCAAATGGAAGGTGGAAAACTCCTGGAGCGATAAGGTCGGCGATAAGGGATTTTTCGTGATGAGCGACGACTGGTTCAACGAGTATATGTATCAGGTGGTTGTGTCCAAGAAATACCTGTCGCCTAAACTCATTAATATATACAAAGAAAAGCCGGTAGTTCTGAACCCCTGGGATCCGATGGGCTCGCTGGCGATAATGCGGTAAAGTTGACATGATGCAGGATATGCGATCCACGATACGTGCATCGTGCATCTCGTATTGCTTATTACTGCTATGGCAAACATAATATCTGTTGTTAAGGGCGATATCACCCATCAGGAGGTAGACGCCATTGTTAATGCCGCTAATACGACACTTCTAGGCGGCGGTGGTGTGGACGGCGCCATCCACCGGGCGGCTGGGCCGGAACTGCTGGCCGAATGCAAGACCCTCGGCGGCTGCCGGACCGGACAGGCCAAAATAACCAAAGGATATAACTTGCCCGCAAAGTGGGTGATACATACGGTCGGACCGGCCTGGGACGGCGGCAAACACAATGAGGATGAATTCCTGGCCCAGTGTTATCGCAACAGCCTGATTCTGGCTGTCAAGCACGGGATAAAGACCATTGTCTTCCCTTCCATCAGCACCGGTGCATACAGGTTTCCGCTGGAGCGGGCCGCTCCGATCGCCGTGTCGGAGATAACTAAATTTTTGGATCATGATAAAACCATTGAGCGGGTAATCATCGCCTGTTTTGATGATATCACATACAATGCATATCTGACAGCTGTAAAAGTTATTAAACAGGGATAAAGTAAATAATTCATAATCCTTGACAAGGCACTCCGCAATTTATAAAAAACTTGTTTCATTCGTGAATTTTATCTCAAAGGTGTGCATAAGATGTTTAAGATTTTGTCACGGGAGCAATTTTCCGACTGCGTATACCGGACGGTGCTGGAGGCGCCCCGGATTGCCGGGTCCCGTAAGGCAGGGCAATTCGTGGTTATCAGGGTAGACGAGGAAGGTGAGCGGATACCTCTGACTATTTGCGATGCCGACCCGGTTAAGGGAACCGTGACAATAGTTTACCAGGCAGTTGGTAAATCCACCATGAAGCTGTCCCGCCTTAACCAGGGTGAATATGTTACGGATTTGGTCGGTCCATTGGGTCGGGCGACACATATTGAGAAATTTGGGACCGTGGCTTGCATCGGCGGCGGTATAGGCATCGCGCCGGTCCATCCCATTGCCCAAGCCATGCGCCAGACCGGTAATAAGGTCATTTCCATCATTGGGGCGCGCTCCAAGAACTTATTGATACTGGAAAAGGAAATGCGGGCCGCATCGGATGAATTGATAGTTGGAACGGATGACGGTTCTTACGGCAAAAAAGGGTTTACTTCTGATATGCTTAAGGAAGTCGTTAGGCGTGGTGAAAAGATTGATTTAGTGGTGGCCATCGGGCCGGTGCCGATGATGAAGGTTATTTGTAATGTAACCAAGGAGTATAGTTTGAAAACTCTGGTTTCGCTTAATCCGCTTATGCTTGACGCCACCGGGATGTGCGGCGTCTGCCGGGTGACGGTGGGTGGCAAGACCCAATTTGCCTGCGTGGATGGCCCGGAATTCGACGGACACCAGGTTGACTTTGACGAGTTATCAAAGCGGTTGAAGACTTACATTAAGGATGAAAAGGTGGCTCTGGAACGTTACCTGCATAAACCGAGTTGCATTGACCTGGCCATTGAAGCGCAGAGACAGGCGAAGTAGGCTGTTATCAGCCGACTATACCTGGCAGTAATTCTGGCGTCAAAGGCGCCATAAAACTGCCAGAGTATAGGCTGTAGACATAAATATGACAGAAGAAAATAAACCTAAGCCCAAGGAAAAGATACCGCGGCAGAAGGGTTCCGAACAGCGGCCGCTGGACCGGGTTCGTAACTTCGATGAGGTGCCGTTTGGGTTCACGCCGGAACTGGCGTTAAAAGAGGCGTCGCGCTGTTTACAGTGCAAGCGTCCGATCTGCGTCAAGGGTTGTCCGGTAGAAGTGAATATTCCCGCATTCATAAAGCTTATATCCGAAGGCAAATACGCCGAGGCGGCTTACAAGATAAAAGAGACCAACACCTTACCGGCAGTCTGCGGCCGGGTTTGTCCGCAGGAAGGGCAGTGCGAAAAGGAATGCATCCTGTCTAAGAAAGGCGATGCCGTGGCCATCGGTGCGCTGGAACGGTTTGTAGCCGATTACGAGCGCAAGAATAATCTGGTCAAGGTGCCGGATATCGCGGACAAAAAGAACCGCATGGTGGCCATTGTCGGCGCCGGCCCGGCTGGTCTGACCTGCGCCGGCGACCTGGCTCTTAAAGGTTACGACGTGACCATATTCGAGGCGCTCCATAAAGGCGGCGGCGTGCTGGTTTACGGCATCCCGGAATTCCGTCTGCCCAAGGAAATCGTCCGGACCGAGATTGATTACCTGAAACTGCTGGGCGTAAAGATAGAGTTCAATATGCTCATCGGCAAGGTTGCCACCATAGATAACTTGTTTAACGAAGGCTTTAAGGCGGCGTTTGTCGGCACCGGCGCCGGATTGCCGTTGTTTATGAATATCCCGGGTGAGAACCTTAATGGCGTCTATTCGGCCAATGAATACCTGACACGTTCGAACCTGATGAAGGCGTATCTATTCCCGGAATATGATACGCCCATTGCCAGGGGCAAGCATGTGGCTGTGTTCGGCGGCGGTAACGTGGCCATGGACTCGGCCCGGACGGCGTTGCGGTTGGGCGCGGAGAAGGTTTACATCGTCTACCGGCGCTCGGACGCCGAGATGCCGGCCCGTCAGGAAGAAATCCACCACGCCCGCGAAGAAGGAATTGATTTTCAACTGCTGACTAACCCGGTGGCCATCCTGGGCAATTCGGATGGATGGGTCCGGGCTATCAAATGCATCCGTATGGAATTGGGCGAGCCGGACGAATCAGGCCGCCGAAAACCAGTTCCGATTAAGGGCTCGGAATTCGAGATGCCGGTAGATACGGTCATCGTTTCCATCGGCAACGGACCAAACCCGTTGCTTCTTAAGGCCACGCCGGATATCAAGCTTAATAAGTGGGGTAATATCGATGCCGATGAATCAACCCTGGCTACCAGCAAGAAGGGTGTCTATGCCGGAGGCGATATCGTTACCGGCGCGGCTACGGTGATTCAGGCCATGGGCCAGGGCAAGATTGCATCCAGGTCCATTGATAAATTCCTGACGGCTTGATAGGGAATTAGTGGTTAAGCCGGTTTGACAATTCTCAGTGCCTGTTGGATTACGTAGTTAATTTTAGGTGGCTTCTACCTGCCAGTGTTCCAATTCCACGGAAGTGGCCCGGCCGAAGATAGTGATGATAACCTTAACCATTCCCTTGGTCGGAATGATTTCTTCAATAGTGCCGTTAAAATTCTCGAAAGGCCCTTCTTTGATATGGACATTTTCACCTTTCTTAAAGGCAATCTTGATTATTGGTTTTTCCGCTTCGGGGCCGGTTGAGCCGGACATAAGCATACGGTCTATTTCCGGTTGTGACATGGGGATGGGCTTGCGTCCGCCTAGGAAATCGCCGATACCCGGTGTTTCGCGTACGGCCAGCCAGGTCTGGTCGTTCAATTCCATTTCGACAATCAGGTAGCCCGGATAGAGCTTGCGTTCGACTATTTTTTTCTTGCCGCTGCGGATTTCGGTGACCTTTTCCTTGGGCACCAGGATTTTAGTAATGGATTGGTCCAGGGAATGAGTTTGAATCTTTCTTTCCAGGGCTTCTTTCCCGTTAGCTTCTTTGCCCACCTGAACCCTTAAAACGTACCACTTTTTCATAATGATATAATACCTTTGAATTACTATTGAAGTTTTATAAGTTGCATTACCTTGGACCAGACTAAATCAATGACTACCAGGAACATGGCCATAGTTACTACCGAGATAATTACGGCTACCGATGAGCCCCAGTATTCATATGAAGGCGGCCAGGAAACTTTGCGCAGTTCATATTCGGTTTCAATCAGGTAATCGGCGTTACTGGGTTTATTGATGATAAGCAGGTAGATTAAAAAGAGCAGGACGGCAAAAAACACCAGAGAGATAATCAGCCCCAGAACGATGGTTACGTCAAAGAAGGGGATTTTCAAGAGTTCCTTGCCCCAAAATGTTGCCATCGGCGGGTCAACCGACATATCCTCTTTGGGGATAAATATATAAAGCGAGATGCTTCCGAACATGGCAAACGCGCCGAGGAATATCCAGGCCGCGATGCGCGATATCATTCCCTGGCCTTTTTTGTAAAACGATAAGTTCATATTTTAATTTACGACTGCAGGTCAGGAGGGACTCGAACCCCCAACATCCGGTTTTGGAGACCGGCGCTCTACCAATTGGAGCTACTGACCTATAAAGCCCAATGGATCCCCTTTCATATAAGAACCGGTCATATTAGTGTGGTTTTAAAGCAGTGTCAAGGATTTTAGATAATTCTTGGAATATTTTTCTGATGGCTTTGCCCCGATGGCTGAGCCGATTCTTGATGTATGCCGGCAGCTGGCCGAATGTCTTAGATGCGTAAGCTTTCTTTTCCGGACAGAATACGGGGTCATATCCGAAACCTTTTGAACCGGCGGGCTTTTGTGCTATATAGCCATAACAAATTCCTTCCGCTTCAAAAAGGATGCCTTTTGATGGATGGGCCCTTCGGACTGAGTCCTCAGGACAAGCCAGGACTGCTGTACAGCAGTAGCGCGCCCGGCGTTTGTTTCGCCTCAGCCCGGCCAGTTCAGCCAGAAGTTTAGAGTGGTTTTCTTTGTCGGTGGCATTATGATGCATATCTTTTGATGCAAACCGGGCGGAGTAAATGCCGGGGCGCCAGTTTAGGGTCTCAATTTCTATCCCGGAATCTTCGGCTAAAACTATCCGGTTGGTGTATCTGGCCCAGCATAGCGCTTTTTTACGGGCGTTATCAAGATAGGTGCGGCCGGTTTCCTGAACATCCGGAACATTTGGAAAAGTATTTAACGGTATTAGCCGGAAAGGAGAAGCTCTTTTCCCCAGCCACTGGCGGTAGATGGAATTGATTTCGCGTATTTTGCCTTTATTTTTGGTTCCGATGACGATTTGCATATAAGCGGGTTATATCACAATGTTGACCAGTTTCCCCGGCACGATGATGACATTACGCGGTTGGGTGTCTTTGAGAATCTGAACTATTTTCTCATCGGCCAAAACTAGGGCTTTCACCTCAACTTCGGGCATCTCGGCCGGAACGGTAATCCGGCTCCGGATTTTCCCGTTTATCTGAATAACCAGTTCAGTCTCTTTGGATTTAAGGGCTTCCGGGTTGTATCCGGGGAATTTATGGTTAAATACGCTGGGCCGCTCGCCGATAGACTCCCATAACTGTTCGGCCAGATGCGGCGTGAATGGGGCAACCAGCAGGATTATGGTTCGAGATGCTTTGGCCATAAGGTTTTCCAGCGCCGAATAATCAGCCGTCCGGGTTGGGTGGCGGAGCAGGTTTTTTATTTCATACATATGGTTAACCAGTTCCATAATTGCGCTTATAGCCGTGTTATAATGGAGGTTTTCGATACCTTCGGTTACCCGCTTAATGGTTTGGTTTAGTTTCTGGTATAATTTATCCATCTCGGCCAGGCTGACCAGGTGTTTAGTATCGTCCAGGGAAGCATCTTTCTTGATATCCGATGTTGATTGAATCAATTCGGACAGGCGGGCCACGAAGCGCCGGGCGCCTACGATACCGCTATCGTTCCAGAGTATTTCTGCCTCGGACGGCGCGGCAAAGAACATGGCAATCCGGGCTACGTCTACGCCGTCTTGACGGATGAGGTCAGCCGGCGAGATCACGTTGCCTTTGGATTTGGACATAACCTCGCCTTTTTCGTCCAGGACCATGCCGTGATTAAAGAGGCGGGCGGCTGGTTCGTCGAACTTGAGCCAGCCCTCATCAAAGAGCACTTTGGTGATAAACCGGAAATATATCAGATGGCCGCAGGCGTGTTCAGCGCCGCCGACATACAGGTCTATGGGCAGCCACTTGTTTACCGCTTCCTTGCTGAATGGTTGTTTATCATTGCGCGGGTCGGAATATCTCAGATGGTACCAGGACGAGCAGACAAAGGTATCCATTGTGTCCGGGTCCCGTTGGGCTGGGCCGGCGCATTTGGGGCATTTGGTATTAATGAATGTCGGTACGTCGGCCAGCGGCGAACGGCCTTTGGGAATAAAATCCTTGACATCATCGGGCAGGAGAACCGGCAAATTACTTTCCGACACCGGAACTGTGCCGCACTTAGCGCAGTGAATCATTGGTATCGGTGCGCCCCAGTATCGCTGGCGTGATATCAGCCAGTCGCGCAAGCGGTAATTGACCTTCTTTTTCCCCTGGATTTTCTGGATCAAGAATTCGGTGATTCTGGCGATGCCCTGTTCTGATGTCAGCCCGCTGAACTGACCGCTGTTGGCCATAACGCCGAGTTCAGCATAAGCTTCTTTGAGCGGCTCGTCCAGTTTTCCGTTCTTGGGGTTGATGACAATTTTGACGGTTAGATTATATTTTTTGGCAAACTCAAAATCACGCTGGTCGTGAGCCGGTACGGCCATGACCGCTCCGGTGCCGTAATGGGGTAGAACATAATCCGCCACCCAGATGGGAATCTTTTCTCCCGAAAGCGGGTTCAGCGCATAGGTGCCGGTAAAAACGCCGTCTTTCTCGCCCTCGGCCGAGCGTTCCCAGTCGGTTTTACCGGATGTTTTCTTGATATATGCCTCGACCGCCGGTTTATTCTGTGGGTTGGTGATTTTTAGGGCCAGCGGGTGTTCCGGCGCGATGGATACGAAGGTTACCCCGAAAACAGTATCGATACGCGTAGTAAATACCAGAAGCCGATATTCTTGGTCAGGGATAGGAAATACTATTTCTGTTCCTTCACTCCGGCCGATCCAGTTGCGTTGCATGGCTTTGATGTTCTCCGGCCACTGGGTTAGTTTATCTATGTCCTTCAGCAGGCGTTCGGCATAATCGGTGATGCGGAAGAACCATTGTTTAAGATTCCTTTTAGCGACTATTGAGTGGCAGCGCCAACAGGTGCCGTCATTTTCTACCTGCTCGTTAGCCAGGACCGTTTTGCAGGACGGGCACCAGTTGACCAGCGAATCGGCCTGGTAGGCCAGCCCGCGTTTATGAAGCACCGTAAAAATCCATTGTGTCCACTTGTAATAATCCGGTAGGCAGGTGATTACTTCTCGGTTCCAATCGTAGCTGATAGACAGTGTTTTAAGCGTATCGCGGGAAGTGTTAATGTTGTTAAGCGTCCATTCCCTGGGATGGAGTTTATGCTTTATAGCCGCTTCTTCGGCCGGCAATCCAAAAGCATCCCATCCGAACGGGTGCATTACGTCGCATCCGGACATTTTTTTGTAGCGGGCATAGGCGTCGCCGATGGTGTAATTTCGGAAATGGCCGATGTGGATATCGCCCGAAGGATAGGCGAACATTTCCAGCATATAAAATTTCTTGGTCGGGTTCGGGTTGGTATTGAATAACCCGGTTTTGGTCCAGTATTCCCGCCAGCGCTTCTCAACGGTATTAAAATCGTACTTCATAAAAGGCCTTGTATAGTACATAATTTAGGTTTGTCAACTTATACTAAAGTATTTATATTATAAATGATTTGTTTGTCCGGTGATAATATATCTTGACTTTATATCGGGCTATGTTAAAAAACGATAAGGCAATAAGGTTATTGATAAAATGAAAGGAGCATATGATATGACGACTCGCAAATCCAATAAGCGTCAGCAATCACGTTACGGGCTGGTCGGCGCCAAAGCGATATCGGCTCCGGGTGGATTATTTGCTTTTCTTAATAACAAAAAGATTCTGCCTATTATCAACATCAGCACCAGCGGGGTGAAGTTGCTTGATAAAGACAAGCAGGAACTGGGCGAGAAAATATCTTTTAACATCAGCGTGCCGGCGCTGGGCGCTAAGCCACTAAAGGTATGCGGATATGTGGTCTGGTCCAAACTGTTCAAGCCGTTTGACAATTACCAAGTGGGTGTTAAGTTTACTTCAATGAATTCCGAAGCGACCGAACGGATCAAGAACCTGGTTAAATTTCTGGGTAACCAGGCTAATATGGAGCGTCAAATCAAAAAATCACTGGGTAAGCCCAGAAGTAAGTTCGTTTGCCCGGTTTGCCAGTATGCCCACAAAAAAGGGGTTAACGCGCCTATGAGCATCGGGTTGTGGTCTGAACGGCATTGAGAAATAAGCCGGCGCGGGGAAACTTATGCTGATTGTTGCAATCCTGTCCGATTTTATTGACACTTTTCTATTTTGTGATAAGCCTATGCTCAGTCGTATGGATTGTGTCCGCGGAGCGCCATCCCGCAGTAGCGGGAACGGTTAGTAAAAAATATGGCTGAAGAAAAAAAAGATTTGTCATTCGGTTCACTGGCGATAAAGCTGCTTTACACCACGCTGGAACGGGTTAACGAATGCGTGGAGATTCAGCAAAAAATCCGTGACATGGGTGTTAAGTCCAAGAAGCTTGGGGAGATAATGATTGATAAAAGTTATCTGACTGAGCAACAAGTCAGGCATATTTTTAGGGTTCAGGGTATTGAAGGCGGCATCCGCGAATTGCCCGGGTATCAGATATTGAACAAGGTTGGGCAGGGGGCAATGGGGGTGGTTTACAAGGCTTTACAGTTGAGTATGGGCCGGACAGTGGCAATCAAGGTCCTGTCGCCTCAGCTTTCTGATGATGATAAGTTCATTAAGAGATTTTTCAAGGAAGCCCGGATGTCGGCTTGGCTGAACCATCCGAACATAGTTCAGGGTATCGACGTGGGAGATTTTCAGGGCTTATATTATTTTGTGATGGAATTTGTGGAGGGATTGACGCTTGAAGATATGGTCAAGCGCGAGGGAGCGCTGGATGAGCAGAGGGCGATGCGGATAATTTACAGCATTGTTCAGGCTCTGGAACACGCGCACAAATACAGTTTAGTTCACCGGGACATCAAAGCGCGGAATATTCTGGTTGATATTGAGGAAAAGGCAAAACTGTGCGACTTAGGCCTGGCCCAGATTGCCATATCGGAATCCGAGAGCTCGGCCGCGGTCAAGGGAATACTGGCCGGGACGCCGGCCTATGTTTCGCCCGAACAGGCTCAGCGGAGAGAGGATCTGGATATCAGGAGCGATATATACTCATTGGGTGTGACTTTTTATTTCTGCGTGGTGGGTGATTTACCGTTCCGCGGCGCCACGGCGCTGGAGGTTGTTACCAAACATATTCACGAGAATCCGCTGCAGCCAATAGAGCGTAATGCCAATATTTCGCCGTCGGTTAATTATATTATAATGAAAATGATGGCCAAGAATCGTGACGAGCGCTATCAGGAACCGGTAGAGTTGATGCAGGATTTATACGCGGTTATGAGCGGTCAGATATTGATTAAATCGCAACCGGCCAGGCCGCACATCAGGGTGGCATCCAGACTGTCCCGGGCTACCGGCGGAGTAAGGAGGAAGTTCCGAAGATTTCAACGGTAAGACATTCCCCGTTAGAGGAATGATATAAATGTTTTACGTTTATATAATACAGAGTAAGAATTACGGTGGTTTGTATACTGGATATACTGAGAATTTAGAAAGGCGTTTATCGGAGCATAATAGTAATCAGGTAGCATCTACTAAGAACAGAGGGCCGTTTAGGATTATATATTACGAGGTGTGTTTTAATCAGGAAGATGCGTTAGATCGGGAAAGATACCTTAAAAGCGGGATGGGAAAACGATATATTAAGAATAGGTTAAAAGGGTTTTTGAATATTGACAAGGAATAAGCTCTGGTGGTTAAAACGAAATTATAGTTTTTCTAACGTGATGTTTTCAGTTAGAGGTAACCATCGGGGCGTGCCCCGTTAGAGGTAACCATGAATATGGGTACCTCTAACGGGGCGTGTGCTGGAATGGCAGACAGGGTGGTTTCAAAAACCACTGGGGTCACCCCCGTGAGGGTTCAACTCCCTCCTCGCCCAGTTAGAGGTAAAGGTAATCTTTACCTCTAACTGGGCGAGCCCATTAGAAACTGTTAAGCCGAAGGCTGTTACAGTTTCTTATCCCGCTTTTTACGGTGTAAAAAGCGGGGTTAGAAATTATTTAGGCCTTGCTAAAGTGGGATAGCGAAGCATCCTATAAGGATAAACTCCGCGAGGTTAGAACTTTTTACCCTAAAGGAGGCTGCGCTCTCCAGTTGTGAAACAACCGGGTTAGAATAGAGCTCAACGAGTTATGGTTTCTTATCCCGCTTTTTGCGGTGCAAAGAGCGGGGTTAGATAATAAATACGGGGTGCAGATATAACAGCTATTGAAAGGTAATATATGCCAAAGAGTTTGTTGATGGTCCGCGCCGAGGAATTGCTATCACGCCTTAACACGCTCGGGAGTTCTCTTTGACATCACCAGCCAAATATCAACCTTAAAACATCTGGAAGAAGAAATGTCCCGGACCGGGTTCTGGGATAACCAGGAATCAGCCCGCAAAAAGGTCGAACAGCTCAAATACACCAGGGAGATAGTTTTGCCGTATCGAAAAGCTCTTAATGACATGGGCGATTTGATTGGGCTGGTTGAAATAGCTGAAAAAGATAAGGACGATAAATCACTTAACGATATTACGCAAGAATTAGAGCGGATGTCGGTTCAGGTGGCGGACCTGGAATTGTGTTCATATCTGTCCGGTCAGAACGACAGCAATGACGCGTTCTTGAACGTTCACGCCGGCACCGGCGGAACGGACGCCTGTGACTGGGCGGCCATGCTTCTGCGGATGTATTTGAGGTATTGCGACATCCGGGGATGGAACGCCCAGCTGATTGATTCCTTGCCGGGCGACGAGGCGGGCATCAGGCGGGCTACTCTTTATATCAAAGGCCATTATGTTTTTGGTCACCTTGAATCTGAAATTGGCGTACACCGGCTGGTCCGGATATCACCTTTTGACTCCAATAAGCGGCGGCATACTTCCTTTGCGGCAGTTGACGTAGTCCCGGAAATAGAGGAGAAGGAAATAACCTTAAATGAGAACGAACTAAAAATTGATACCTACAGCGCCGGCGGTCCGGGCGGGCAGCACGTCAACAAAACGGCTTCGGCCGTGCGTATCACGCACCTGCCGACCGGACTGATTGTCCAATGCCAGAGCCAGCGTTCCCAGCACCAGAACAAAAGCACCGCGCTGAAGCTGCTAGCCGCGAAACTTAACGCCCTGGCGCACAAAGAACAGCAGGATGTTTTTAAGAAGATTTACGGTGAAAAAGGTGAAATCGCCTGGGGATACCAGGTACGTTCTTATGTTCTGCACCCTTACACCATGGTTAAGGACCACCGGACTGATTTTGAAACCGGTAACGCCCAGAAAGTTTTGGATGGGGAGATAGGCGGTTTTGTAAAATCATTCCTGACCACGAAGGCACAAAGAGAAAAGTAAATCCATCATGAATAAAGTTTATATCAAGTTTCTTACTCGTTATTTGGGAAAAGATAAAGCCAGGGTTGCGTTTCTTGTCCGGCGGGCTTTGAATCTGGTAATCAGGTCCGAACGGATAAATAGCAAGGGTAATATTATTTTAAGTTTGGTACTGGTAGATAACGACTTAATACGAAAACTTAACAGCCGGTTCCTGAAAAGAAACCGGATAACCGACGTTATTGCTTTCCCTTTAGGCGATGATGGTTCGAAAGGCGAGTTCGGCGAGATAATCGTATCGATAGAGAAGGCATATCAAGAGGCGCACCGGCGGAAGATCGCGCCGGAAGGCGAAATAGTCCTTTACTGCGTGCATGGGTTGCTGCACCTGTTGGGGTATGACGACCATAGCGTTAAGGACAGTCTGGAGATGTGGGAGCGACAACGGGAAATTTTAGGCAAGATTTTTGGGCAGGCTAAGGCCAGCCGTTGGTTGGATTAGGCAGATTCATCTCAACCAGGCATTCAAATAAATTCTTACGCAGTAATTCACAGCTCAATTAATCCATCCGGGGGTATAGCGGTTTTAGCAGTCGGGTATAGGATGTCTATTAAGGGTATTACGTAAGCGGAAATGGCTATGCTGATGGCAGGGTATAGTTATAATAACAAAGGGATGTATGGGGGAGGGGAGGGTACCCCCTAAGGGAGAGTAGGGGCATCCCCCTGAGGGGGTAGGGTTATCTCTATATGGGGGTAAGGGCATCCCTATTGGGGGAGCCTATGGTAATACTACGGGGGTAAGGTACCCCCCCCTTATAATTTTCATGATTTTTGGGGTAAAACCATTACAAAACAGTAACAAAATACCCTCTATATTACCCCTCAGAAACGCTTTTTTAGGGGTGTTAATAAACGTTACATTAACGTAACATTGGGTGGGAAAATAGTTTTATTTATAGCTGGTAAATCACGCCTAAAACAGCCCAAAAAGCTGATAAAATAGCTATTTTGAGGTTATTTATGGTGTTTCTATTAAACTCATTTATCGAACATTTCTTTTCTATATTGGCATACCCTTTGCTATCTATTAGGGTCAGAGTGAAACGAAGGGGTTAAGTAAGGGAAATATAAGAGATAAATAAGGAGGAGATATGAGGAATAAAGCAATAATCTGCGGTTTATATAGTTTGATATTTTGCCTGATAACGGGTACTTTGGCCTATGCCAATACGGGCACCGGGGCTGGGTCTCCGACCTATTATTACCGTGATAACCGGTTGACCGCTACCGGGAGCGGCACCGATAATTATGGCTATGGTTGGGTGGATATCATCGGTAAGGGCGGCACGCAAATCGCGTCCACTTCCCTCCCCTATAATTTGGACTGTAATGCTGACGGCAACATTGCCTCGACCAGCCGCGGCCCAACCCTGCTTAATTATTATGACTATAGTCCGGACACCAACCCGTCGTTATATTCTTATCAATACAGGATTTACAAGAACGGTTTTATCGTCCATTACCGCTGGAGTTCGCCGGCCGAAATTTCAGCCAATCAGGATATTCCCAGTTCATCTTATGAGTATACCATTTATCCATATTGGGATGACCTGGTTATGGGCACTGATTCCTGGGTCGGGTTCCGGATGGATGGCACGGAGCCATATCGCCGGTTGATCATCACATACTACCACATGTATCATACCATGCTGGCCTACCTTGAGGGTGAGGAGGAAGAGCGCTCGGTTACTTTCCAGGTCATCATTTATGAATCGCCTAACGGCGTGACATCTTTCACCCAGGGTAACGATATCGTATTCAATTACCTGGATGCAAAGTTTGAGTATTGGGAAGCGGGCACTAAGCTGGAGTTGACGTCTATCAGCCGGGGCGCGTCGGCCACCATCGGGATAGAACTGGACGGCACCCGCTATTTAAAGTATTCGTACAATACCGCCCTGGTTAATACCGGGACATCGATACTTTTTACCAGGACAAATTACGGCGTTAATGTGGAGATACCTTCGGCGACGGAATCATTGGTCAGCGCCGCAACGCCGGTCAAGCGCGGTTCGCACCAGGCCTACCTGAAGTTTGCCATGAAGACTACCAGCGGCACGACCCAGTGGACGAGCATGAAAGTAGACAAGCGCGGCACGGCACTGGATGCGGACGTTGATTCAGTCGATGTCTATAAGGATGCCAACGGCGACGGGGTTTGGAACATCGGCGATACCCTGCTCGGCTCGGGCACATTTTCATCGGGCACTACGATTATCGGCACTAACGACACTATAAACACCACAGCCAAGTATTATTTCATCGTGGTTCGGTTAAAGACGGACATCTCCGGGGGCCGGACCATCGGCGTCAGGGTCAGATACCGCACTTATATGCAATTTTCGACAGCCGGCAGCGCCGGTGTTATTTCGGATAGGAATTTTTAGTTAATATGAATATGAAATTCAGGAGGATTGTATGAGTTCTAAAAGGTTGATTTATCTGCTATGCGTTTATTTCTGCGTCCATCTGTGTTTATCCGTGGCGACGCTCTGGGCTTTTGATTCGGATACGCCGGTCATAGTGGAGAACGCCTCGTACCAGTCAGTTGGCAGCGGCAACTGGGAAAGCACCGCCACCTGGACCCCGGCCGGTATACCCCAGCTGGGCGATACGGTCACCGTCCTGGCCGGGCATACCGTGTCGATAACCTCTTCCGGCATATGCGGGGTACTTTCGGTTCAGGGGACGTTAGTGCTTAACGCCGTGGCTAACCCGGTGACATTGACCGTAGGCTCATCGCTGACCAACGGCGGGGTGGTCAGGTTTGACAACGCCAGCGTCAATACGGCCACCATCATTTCGACCGGTTCGGCTAATCTGAACGGCGCTTTTCCCGACTGGAACAACCAGACCAAATGCCAGATCGGCGGGTTTATTCTGCCGGCCGTTACCCAATTTTATATCAGCGGTACGCCGGTCATAACCATGGTCGGTGATCTTACCTCGAGCGGCGGTATCAATATCGCCTCCGGCGCCACGCTCAGGCAGAAATCGGGCACCAAGCTTTATTGCTCCGGCGGTAATTTCTGGATCAACGGCTATTTTGACATGGAAGCGATAACCGGCCATAGTTACGTTTATATGAACGGCGGTTCTAATAGTGGTTGGGACACTAATTTTACAACCGGATACCGGATAAAAATTACAGGCAGTGGCTATCTTTCGGCTACCGGTACGTCCGAGGCGGCTCGGTGCGTTTTTGATACGACCAGTAGCAGTTCCACCTATAGCTCCAATATGTTCGTGGCTGACGGCGGTTCGGCCCTGCTCAAATATTGCAATATATTCCTCAACCGCAATCGTTTGCGCAGTTGCAGTACCCCACCGTCTGGTGATGACGGTACCGGTTGGGAAGCGTCGCTTTATGCCAACGGCGTGGATGGCAATAATGACACCGGCCGGATAGGCGAAGGCCTGACCGTAGACAACTGCCTTGTCTATGGCGGATACGGCGGGATTATGCTTAATAACGGTTCTGCCAACAAGGTTACCAATACCCAAATATACGGTAGTTGTCGGTTTGGCCTTTATCTATACCACGACGATACCTTGGAGCCTAATTATATAATTCAGAACGTGGAGATATACGGTTGTACTTTTCATGGCGTATGGTTGCAATATAAGGCTCGGGCGGATTACCCGATAGTCGGCCTGAAATCATACAGCAACGGCTGGTTCGGGATGGTAATATGGGATTCCCGGGAATGGAACCGGGCATATTTTCTGGTAGACAGCCAATTCGGCGTCAAGGGCAATAATGGTTATGCGGATATAGGCGTGCAAGGTGGATGGCCCGTTAATCCTTGGGGTACTAATTATTATTATCCTGCAGCTGCCTGGATAAGGGCGAGTTTTTATAACTGTGTATTTGATTCGACCTATGAGATACAGGATCAACTAGGCAGTACGAGTTGGCATGACGGCTGGAACTATTTTCATAGTTCTGTTTACGGGAGTTCGCCGGCTAGTTGGGATTATCAGCACATAATCTCATATAAGCACCAAGGTCGACCGGGATCCATCCGGGTTCGTGGTGATGTCAGGACCTGGGTCCAGCATGTTGGTGAATCGGCCGATAACCGGCCTTTGGCTAAGCTCAGGACCGATACCGAGACCTACAGAAGCTGGACTACCGGCTGGGGATACAGCATCGCCGGTTCGGGCGATGCCAATGTCCAGAAGATAGTTGAGGTCAACCGGCAGGTAGGATACGACGCAACCGCTAATTTGGGAACAGGCCTCCAAAGGTTATCTCAGATAAGGTTTGGGAGCGCCAATACCACCTATATGCCTACGGACCAGCACACCGAATGGGTGGGTACCGCCGATAAGCCCATTATCGTCAGAAGTCAGTTTTCAACCCAGAGAACAGATGGCAACTACAGGGATCTTTATTACCTGAGGGGTTTTGGTTCAGCCGGTGCCAAGGCATATATTGGTATGAAATATGTTTCATTCAGTGATATATGCGAGGGTTTATGGATAGATGCCAATACCCGCATTGAGCCGACCTCAACGGCGGAGCCGACTGATTCCGGCTTGGATTACTGCAATTTTGCCAATAACTTCGGTGGCGGTAATGCCACATACAGTCTTTATGGCTCGCGCCACCTTTATATCCAGACCGAGGCCGGGGCCCCGGCGCAATACAAAAACATCACGGCCACCGGATGTTCTTTTGACACGTCGCCGCTAAACTACAATGTGCAAATTGAGGCCAATAATCAGATAACGTTTACCAACTGGACCAACCCCCGGCGAGTGTTAGGCACAGTTAATACGCGCACGATATATGGTGTCGGCAGTGATTATACAACGGGTTATCCGGCTTCCGCTGTGTGTTGGTATATGACCCCGAGCAATACCGACGGGCCTATGCAATTCAGGTCCAACGGCGCGGCAGTCAGGTTTGATGCGGTCACCAACTGGCAGTATGAAAATGGTTATAATAACTGGGTATCCGCTACTCGGACCCCGACCAGCGGCGACTTGTTGGTGGTCCGGAGCGGGCATACGCTGACGGTGCCGATAACAGACAGCGATAAGAGTTGGGCTTGCGCCGGCATAGAGGTCCAGTCCGGCGGGATTATGCAATTCAATATGGGTGACCCGGCCGGCGGGGATGTGATATTGACCCTGGATGAGGGCGGCTCCATCTGGAACAGCGGAACCATCAATTTTGCTAATGCCGCGAATGACCGTAAAGTTATTATAAAGGTTAAGAATAGCGATATCGAGGATAACCCGACGCCCTGGGTTTTTAGGGGCACAACGCCGGTCTGGCTGTCCGGGTTGAATATCGAGCTGTCTGAAGCGCGGGTATGGACCGCCTTAAACCTTAACGCAGCCATGACCATGACCTTTACCGGTAATATGACCACACAGCAGATGAACATAGGTGTTTCCGGGGCCGCGGCAGGAAGTGGTGCATTGCTCAAGTTTAAGCCCAGCCCGTCCGGAGCTAAGAAGACCTGGATAGTACAGGATGGCGGGATTTACATAGGGGTGAACGATAATACTGACGCCGCATACGAAGAAGGCGGTTTGGATTTATACGAGAACAGCGAGACGATGATGAATTCAACCTGGCCGGACGGAAACTATAATTTCGGCATCTGGGTCTACGGCCGGGGCCGGCTGACCATGACCGGGAATTCATCCGGTAACCGGAACTGCTTCTTTACGGCTAAAAATAAAATAAATACGTTTATCAGGATACAAAACGACGCTCAAGTTCTGATACGATACTGCGATCTGTCAAGCCTAGGTTGGCTTGATACATGGGCCACCCCGACCAGGCTGGGCATCAACATAACCAACATGAACGGCAATAATGGCAGGTCCGGATTCCTGATAGACAGCAACGACATACACGACAGTTATTGCGCCGTCTCGCTTTGGAACGCCAAGAACAATAGTTCCAGTAACGGGCAAGGCATCACCAATAACAAGATTTATAATATCGCCGATAGCGGTATCTGGATGTTTTACGACTCGGACAGTAATTATATCGCGAATAACGAGGTATATAACTGCCTTTACGGGATAAGATGGGGTCGTTATACCGGAGGCAACAGCTGGGTAAACAACACAAATAATAATAATTACGATGGATATTGCGACAGTAATATTTTTCAGGGGAATAAAATCCACGATAATTATTCGGCCGGGATGTATTTCTACGGCCATTCTAACGGCGGCGCGCTTAACACCCCTTACGCTTATATGCCAGCTACTTCCAATATCTTTAACGGTGAATATTATTACGGAAACACCAACCAAGGCATATATTTCGGCTTATACGCTTTTAATAATTGGCATGTTTTTAACAACTGCACCTTTGGCAAAGACAGCGGCGGTTCTGCTTTACCAAACGGACAGGACGTTTATATGGTCATGGCTAATAATTTTTACCCCTGGGGAAACTATAATGGTTGGCAATACCAAACATGCTGGGGGTTTCAGTTCCGTAACTGCTTGTTTGCTTCGCCGACTGAGATATATTTGCATCCGAGTTATAACCGGATTTATCCGAGCGCAGGTAATTATTATAACGGGGTGTTCTCGTACTGCCACGACCAGACGCCCGGGCTGACCAAAGTCTGGGGGCATCTGTTTGTACCGACCGGTACGATGCCGTTCAATTATAATACGGCTTCACGGCCGGGTGGTGAGTTTCCTGGTGTGAATGCGACGCCGGATGCAACCACTAAGAAACAGCTGGTTTTTTGCGGGATGCCCGGAAGCAGTACGAGCTATACCGATTTTAATGACCTGTTGGGTATGACCACGGCTAATGCCACAACGGCCATAGTGGATATGTCCAGCGGCAATACAGCCGACCGGGCAACGACAGTTACTACCGACCAGTATCTTAATGCGTATAATTGGTTGGGGATAAGGATTTACGGCACGCTGAAAGCCAATTACGTTAATTTCAGTAAGTTGCCGACGACGGGGCTTTATATTAACGGGACCAACGCCCGGCTTGATCCGTTTAATAATGTGTCTTTTTCCAGTATGTATCCGGGCAGCCGGTGTCTGTACCTTGACGGGACGACCAGCATCCCGGTGGCTCAACGGACATTCTCCGGATGCTCGTTTGACAACTCGGCCAACACGGACGTGGCCATCAACTGGTCGGGTGCTGGCGTCACCTTTACCAATTTTGCCAATGATTATCCCGGTACTAAAGACCAGCTTTATGCCGGAAGTGTCTTGTGGCAGGTGAATCAGACAACAACCGCCCAAAACGGTCCGTGGTCAGTAGCTTCCACCTGGCAAGGTGGATTATTGCCTTCGGATTGGGCTAACGTGACCATCAATCACCAGGTCAGCGTTTCCGGTACGGTTAAGCTTAACAGTCTGACTGTCGGCGCGGCCGGCCAATTATCTTTGGATGCTTCCAGCGTGGCTACGACGCTTCAGTTAGTCGGTAACGGGACCATAAGCAATACCGGAACGATAAGAATTGCCGATTCCACCCAAGCGGTGGCGATGACTTCGAGCAATGCTAATTTATTTTCGCTGGACGGAGCCGGGACTTTTGACCTTAACGGTAAGAATATAAGCATCGGCCTGATGGACTGCAAATCAACCCTGAATGTGCCGAACGGTTCGGTATTGACCATAGCCAATGACATCATTACCCGTAATGTGACCATCGCCCAGGGTGGTGAAATCCGGCACCAAACCAGCGGAAAGTTTTGGTGGACACAGGGCGATATGTCTGTTTCGGGTAACCTTAAAATAGGCGCCAACACCTCGCTTAAATTTTCCTGCGCCAGCCACGGCCAATACGGCATAACGCTGGAGTCGACCGGTTATATGGAGGCCAAGGGTTCGGATAACTATGTCAGAAACTGTTATCTCACCCGGTTGGGCAGTTATAATCCTTACATATATATGAAGGCCGGGTCTGAGGCGTTTTTCCAGTTTGCTAATATATCTTATTTCGGTGCCGATGCGGCCACTAAATACGGCATTTACGCCCAGAACGTCAACGCCGGGGCCGGAGAGGGATTGACCATCGACCGGTGCAATATTACCGGTAATTATCAGGGTGTGATACTTGACGGGTGTACCAATAATACCATTACGATTACGAGCATAAGCAATTGTACCGATTCAGGATTGGTGATACTCGGGTCCAGCGGCAACAATACCATAGACAACTCCACATTCGTAAATAACACCCAGGCTGGTGTGAGGTTGGGAAGCGGGAACAGGACATCACAGGTGATGACCAATATTTCTATTTCCGGCAATGCCAAAGGCGTATGGGTATATTCAGACAGCGGCAGCCAGTCGGATCTGATTGTTGATTCTACCATAAACGGCAACAGTACGGCTGATATTTATTTTGAACCAAACCTAAACGGGGCGCAGCAGCTGATGACCAGGAACACTACTTTAGGCAGTACCACCAGGATAGTGTCGTCCGACAGGCCGGGTAACAGCGTTATTTTGAGAAAATATAACGGGGTGTTGGGCGCTACGGTATTTGCCGGAGATATCGTTATTGCCGGCACTAAGAAGTTTAATTATGCCGAGGAGACATATACCGGTGACGGCGATGCCAATGTTCAGAAACGGATATATCTGGACCAGGCCGCGGCCGGATTTAACAGCGGAAAGAGCCGCATTAAAGTGCCGGCCGGGGCGGAATTACAAATAGCCGGAACTGCGGCATACCCGACTATTTTTACCAAGCTTTCGGAATCGCCTAATCCGTGGTCATTGTTGATAGACGGCGGGACGATTACGGCTACTTACGCAACGTTTGGTTATCTTGATGCGGATGGGGCTAATTTCGGAAATACCGGTATTCTGAACAACCTTGATAATTGTTCGTTTACTACCACTTCTGGCAGCCACATTACCATCAATAACGGCGCGGACAAAACTCTTTCCGGATGCACGTTTGATAATACCGGGAATTATACTGTCAGCGCCAATTCCAACGGTATTACGCCGACGACGGTAAGATTTATTAATTATACCACCAGCGGATTTTCGGCCGGGACAAGGGATAATGAACAGAATAATTCCTCGATAATATGGCAGTCAGTTATTTCGCTCACCAATAGCAGTGGTATAGATGCGACATCGGCTGATTTCTATCATAACGACCAGGATAAATCTATAATGAAGTTGAAACTCGGGCCGATTTCACCGGTGGGTAGCAGCCACACGGAAAAAATACTCAAGAAAATCAAGGTTTGGCTAGGCGGTCAGTATTTCAAGGATTCTGATGTCAGCGCCGTCAAGATATTCAAAGATGTTGATTTGGATGATGCTTTCAGCCCCCTGAGTGATACACTTATTTCCTCGGGTCTGGATACCCTGACCAGCGGTACGTGCAATATAACCCTGACTCAGGCGCAGGTATTGAGCGGGACATTCTTCGTAGTGGTGGACTTCTCTGATACGGCTAGCTTGGATGCCCAGATAAGGGGCGAAATCAGAAATTCCGATTACTTTACATTAGAATCGCCACACCAGATGACAGCTTTTAGCTTCATCCCTGTTTCGGTCGCCAGAACTATTCAGCCGGCATCGATCAGGGCTGATATGCATGTCAAAAAATTAGCCGATACTTCATATATTGGTGACAATGTGTATAACTTGAGCGGTAGCCAGCAGGAAGTTACTTATAATACCAATAACAATATTACGATAACATACAATATTCGGATACAGAATGATTCGCCGACGACCAACGATTATTTCAAAATTAAAGGTACGTCCGGGGTGGTGGGATGGACTGTTTCCTACTATGACGAAAGTAATAATCAGGAAATCACATCTGATATAATAAATGTAAATGGCTGGCGTTGTCCGCCCGGATCCGGAACTCTTGTTCCCAGCCAGACGTATTTAATAAGGATGGAAGTTACGCCTTCAGGGCAGGCTGTGGATTCGTTCAAGGAGATAACGGTGACGGCTATTTCCGGCGCCAATCCGGCGCTGAGCCTGCGGGACATGGTCAAGACCATAACCCAGATAAAGCCGTATATGCCGGATATGCTGGTAAAATCAGCCGGTGGCAGCTATTCAGGCAGTGATATTTACGACCCGCCTAAAGAGCAGCTTTTGGAAGGTAATGTAGCCATTAATAATACGGTAACTTATTATGTAAAAGTTGAGAATGACGGGACCAGTAATGGAAGTTTTCTGGTGACCGGTAGCGCATTGCCGACCGGATGGTCAATAACATATTATAATGATGATACCGGAGCAGACATTACCAGCAGTATCAGGGGAAGTGGCTGGACCACAGGCACGCTTATTCCGGGGAATTCCAAGGGAATCAGGATAGAGGCCAAGCCGGGCCAGGATCGGTTAGGCGGTGAACAGACTACGATATTGACATGGGTTAAGTCAATACAGGATACCGCTAAGACAGACCAGGTCAAAATCATGCTGACGGTAACAGGCGGATTGCAACCTGACTTGATGGTGAAGAAATATACCGATGCCGATACGGCTTATTTCAGGAACGATGCGGCATATGAGGACGGGGCAACTACCCTGCAGTCAGTAAGCAATGAACTCAGGGAAGGTGAAAGTTATGTAACCTATTACATCAAGCTTCAGAACGACGGTAGTTATGTAGATACCTTCAGCGTGACCGGCACCGGAAACGGCGCCGGGACGGGCAGTTCGGTGTGGGCGATTTCTTATTATGACGGGACGACCGATATTACCGGGAATATTATCGGCACTGGGTGGATATCTCCTTCTTTGAGTCCCGGCAGTTCTTATGTGTTGTTGCTTAGGGTATGGAGTACAGCGGGTGAAGTAGGTGATTATCGCGATACAGTTATTCAGGCCCGTTCTATTGCCCAGACAGCCAAGATAGACGCGGTTAAGGCGAGGGCGTATCTTTCCAGTATTTATGTGGCTGATGCTTTGATAAGTAACAATAATATTGATTGGGTGGGTAATAATGTCAGGGAGAATCCAGCTACCGACGCGCAGAAAACAACGCAGTTTTTGCTGCCTACTATTGTGGCTACTTATTACATTAAGATAGAGAATGACGCGGCTGGGGCAGCGGATTCATACACGGTAACTGGTGACGCTTCAGCCGATGGTTGGATGATACAATATTTTGATGCTCCGACAGGAGGCGTTGATATTACTCCACAGATAACTAATGTCGGTTCCGGATGGAATACTGGAAGTTTAGCCGGTGACGGCGGTTCCACAATAATCAGGGTTAATATTTCGTATGACCCGATACAGGTTAGTCCTGCTACAACCAAGCAGATATACTTGTATGTAAACTCGTATACAACACCACTAAAGAAAGATTCGGTAAAAGCGGTTGTTATTTCTCATTCGTACCAACCCGATATCCAGGTCAAATTAGAGGGTAGCTCTTATCAGTATGATGGTACGCCATACAGCAACGATCCGGCTGATCAGAATTTCTCACCGGATGAGTGGATTAATAATAATCAGGTCATTACATATTATTACAAAATAGAAAATGATGGAACAACCGATGTGGTGAACGGTTACAGTCTGACCGCTACCCAGGCTCCGGCCAACTGGACCATAAAGTATTACCACGACGTTAACCAGAATTCCCCGGGAGTCATCAGTGATGATGTAGAAATAACCTCAAACATCATTAATGTGAATGGCTGGTTGACGGGATTAATTACGGCCTCCGGCGGTTCTAAGATTATTTACGCCAAGGTAACGCCGACATCAAATGTGGCTGGTAACACCACTCAAGCTATTGCTGTTAATGCCATTTATTCACCGTATTGGCAGGAATCGGATGCAGCCCAGGCTACAGTCAAAATCACACCGCGTTATACGGTCAATGCGCGCATAAAGAAAAACGGCGGCAGTTACGTTGGAGACGGTTATTACCCGCCTATCCAGCAGGATGCCGCGCTGGTAAACCAATCTGTTGACCGCAATGGAACAGTTACTTATTACATTAAAATTAATAATGACGGTAACCTTAATCTGGATTATGTTATCACCGGTACGGGTAATGGGACAGGATTTGGAGGCCGGGGAAACTGGTCGGTTAAGTATTTCTATCCGTCTAACACCGAAATCACCACTGATGTTACAGGCGCCGGTTGGCCGACTCCGAGCATAACCTTTGGTAACTTTATCGAAATTATGGTTGAAGTTAAGCCGGATAACGCGGTTCAGGGTGATACTAATTACGAGATACAACTTCATGGCTCCCGTTCAACCCCGCAATTCACCTATGATGCTGTCTCAGCGGTGACCATGGTGAATAAAGCATATCAACCGGACAATTTGGTCAGTAATGATGACAGTTCTTATGATGGTGATGGCATATATACGCCGTCTGATTCGGTCAGTACTAAAACGCAATTAATAGGTCGGAATCAGTTTGTGACTTATTACGTTAAAATTCTTAACGATGGTAACATTAACGAGGTCTTTACGGTTACGGGAAGCAGCGCTCCGGCAGGATGGACAGTGTCTTATTATGTGGACGAGAGTGGTTGGGTGGACAGAACGTCTGCTATAAAGGTCGGCACTTACAATACTGCTTCAATTACATATCTTGATGATCCGAGCTTTGCCAAGGCTATGATTGTGGCTACGCCGGGTAGCAGTGTTACGGCGACCAGCAAAGCCAATATTTACCTGATTGCCTCGGCCAAAAACAGCGTGACGGAAAAGAAGGATACTGTTTTGACTGAAACGACCTGTCTGGTTGATTATGGAGTGGATGTTTTGATTAAGGCCGTTACCGAGACGGTTTACAGCGGTGATAGTTTTATCGGTGATCCGGTGACTGATCCTGATGAAATCAAGACCCAAAGCGTTGATAATTACCAGGTGGCTAGTTACCATATCAGGATAGAAAATGAAGGCAATACCGATACGACATTTAAAGTAACCGCCACGGCTACGCCTTCAGGTTGGGTGATTAATTACCGCCACAATAACAGCAATCCGTCTGACCCTAACGGCAGTGATGCATTTACTCCCGGAACCACTACTTTCACATTGCCTTCGAACGGAGTGAAAATAATCCGGGCGGAATTGTCCCCGCAATGGAGCGACGCCAATGCGTCCGGCGGAATAATGCAGTTGATAAATATTGTAGCCAGTAAATCTGATAATGATGATATCAGGGATTCTGTCGCCACTAAAACCACAGTGAATTATTCTTATCAACCTGATATGATGGTTAAAAGGTATGATGAATTAGATGCAGCTTATGTTAGGAATGATTCGCCATACGAGGCTTACAATCCGCCGACCAGTCCATCCAATCAATTCAAGTCCGGCAGCGCCGATTATGATAATCAGATAACTTATTACATAAAAATACAGAATGATGGTAATACCGATGAGAATATCACGATTTCCGGCACGGGCACTTGGGATGGTGTTAACGGTATATTGTCTGGCTGGGGCACAATAACATATTATTTGGATGATGCTGACCCCGGAACAGACATTACTCAAGCGATGATTGAGGGGACCTACAGTTTTAGTTCCGCACAGAAATTTTCGGGAAATGACATTACTATTAAAGCTGTTTGTCGTCCCAATAGCGGTATGCCCGGCGGGCAATACCATGAGGTATTTATCTATTCGGCATCAACGACAAATGGGTCTAAAGCGGATAGTGTTAAGGTATCGACTGTGGTGATGAGCGCATCTTTGCCGGATATTTATATGATGAATAATGGCGAAGGCACACAAACGAATAAAGACGACCCGGCATATTTAAGGAATGGTCCTCCGTATCAGCCTGATAGCAATACCAACCAGATAAAAACCCAGTTAGTCAGCAATCGACCTGGCGCCCAGTCAGTGACTTATTACATAATGGTTCAGAATGATGGTACGGCGGCCGATACCTTAAGTGTGGTCGGCCAGGGTGACCGGAGTTTTGGCGGTGGCAACTGGACGGTCCGTTATTATGATGTGGATGGCGGAAACCTTGATATCAGCGATGCGGTTACGACGACCGGGGCCGGGGCCGCGTTTTCTCTTAATGCCGGATTGACGAGATTACTTAAGCTGATAGTGATGCCTGATACCAGCGTGATTGGTTCCACCACATTACCTGTAACCGTTACTGTGACGTCAACGATGGATGGTAATCTGGTAGATGCAGTCATTGCACAGACTACTGTTTCCAATAATTACCAACCTGACGTATCAATATCTGTCGATGATTCCAGCTATACCAGAGATGGGGCGGCTTACCAATCTTCAGTTGTGACAGATCAGGCTCCGCCGGGCGGCGGGTTGACTGTGGACCGTAATGCTATCGCTACATACTATATTAAGATCCAGAATGATGGTAATTCGTCTACGAGTATAGCGGTTACAGGGACGGCCGGCACTGCCGACTCTAATGATTTGGCCGGATGGACGATTTCTTATTATACTTTTCCAGCCATGACGGATATAACCGGACAGATAATCGGTAGCGGATGGACCCAGAGTTATCCGGCTTCTGGCGAAAATAAGATCGCAGCTCTTGTAACGCCTCGAAAATACAGTTCGCCGGCGTCACCCAAAATTATTTTAAT
Organism: Candidatus Brocadiia bacterium; assembly: GCA_041658285.1. Classification (NCBI taxonomy): domain Bacteria; kingdom Pseudomonadati; phylum Planctomycetota; class Candidatus Brocadiia; species Candidatus Brocadiia bacterium. The sequence continues at coordinate 306,059 of JBBAAP010000002.1, read as the reverse complement.
CAGTGCTGTAGCTTCGAATGACAGTTCTGAAGACGCGGTAAAATCCACAACCACCGTTAACGCCGCTTACCAGGCTGATGCTTGGGTAAAAGAGCAGGGTGGCTCATATTCGTTCGATAATACTTATGAATCGACAGTTTCCGCGCAGATTAAGACTCTTGACGTGAGTCGGGCGCAGACAGCCACATATTATGTGACTTTGCAAAACGACGGTAACTCTTCAGCCGATATTAAAATAACGACTGCTGATGAAGGTGATTCTAACTGGACCATAAGATTCTATGATGGTCTGACCGATATCACTTCTGATATTACATCAACTGGGAAAACTTACGCTTTAAGTGCTGATGGCACAAAGGAATTAATGCTGACGGTGGCAGTCGGATACAACACGCCAGCTAACCAGACTTACTCTGTTACTATGAATCTTTCCAGCACTCCTTCGGGAGATTTAGATCAGGTCAGGGTTACAACCAGGGCTTTATCGTCCTATCAGCCGGATACCTGGATTGCACTGCAGGGTGATTTCTTGGATGAGACAGGCAGCAATGTTTATTCGCCAACGGCTCAAACAAAGATTCAGAATGCGCCAAACGGGCAGACGCTTACATATTATATCAGACTGCAAAATGATGGCAACGTTACTGATTCTTATACAGTAACCGGGACGTCCGGGGATGTGGATTGGGTGATTTCTTATTATAATAACAGTTCGGGTACGGATATAACAACCCAGGTGGTAAATGGCTTGTATAATACCGGTTCAGTTTCCCAGGGTGCAACAGTGGTGCCTGATATAAGAATAGAATTAGCTGCGTTGCCGTCAGCTTTTGGCAACAATAGTAAGAATGTCTTACTGCGGGTAACCGCATCAAACGGCTTAAACTCAGACGAAATAATTGCCAACGCGGTTGTGTCAACCGTGGTAAAGCCGGATGTTTTAGCTGATCTGACGGGGATTTTCGTTTCCCCAACAGGTGATAATAATTATTCGCCACCGGATAATATTACAACCCAGACTGTTTTGCAAGACGTGGCTTATGCCGCTCCGGTTGCTACATATTATATAAAAATACAGAATGATGGTAATACAAGTGATAGTTTTACGGTGACATCTTCCGCTATACCAGGGGGAGCCACTTGGCAGGTAGAATTAGGCGCTCCTATCAGCCAGGTTTTGACGGTCGGGCAGTCGCTTAATTGGGGTGGTTTGGTATTGGCTAAAGATGCTTATAGCAGTCCGATAATGGTGAAAATAAGCGCTAACACAGGAACGCTTGCCAATGATCAATTAGTTTTTGATATCAGTGCTTATTCTGGGTTGGACCAGAATAAAAATGATTATGTGCGCACCCAGACCCGATTTACCAATTATTACCGCCCGGATGTGTTGGTTATGAAAGAAGGAGATGGGGATTATACTAGCCAAAGCAGCTACCAATTTAATGCAACATATTCTCCTGCGACCCAGACTTATAGCTCGCTTATCGATAATTCTCAAACCATTACGTACTATATAAGAGTGGAGAATGACGGTGCCCAGGCAGATTTTTTCACTTTATCTAGTAATGTATCAACCTTAGGTTGGACCGTATCTTATTATAAAATAGATAATACCGATATTACCAACAACGTATCCAATGGCGTATTTACGACCGCGTCACTCTCTCCGTACAGTGGAATAGAGACTATTAAAGTTTTAGTTACGGCATCTTCAAGCTTGGGGAGTGGCGATAGTTGCTTGATAAGCTTCACGGCCACTAGCAGTCAGCAGATGACCGCCTTTGACACCGCTTCTGTGCAGAATACTGTGAGGACAGCTTATAAGGTTGATCTCTCAGTCAAAGGTAGTGGTAGTTATGTCGGGGAAAATGTTTATCTTGATGTCGATTCGCAAACAGTAACGCAAACAGTTATGAATGGTGGGGTGGTTTCTTATTACGTAAAAATAGGAAATCAGGGGAATATCGCAGATGCGATAACTGTTTCGGCAACAACACAATTGGCAACAGGATGGACGGTTTCTTATTATAACCTTTCCGGGCAAGACATTACAAATACAAACGTATTTGTTTTGAATCCGTCTGTCTCTCAGGAATTTGTTGTGCAAATCAGTGCCGCGACTAATTTAGCCGCATATGTTACTAATGATGTTGATTTTATCGCTACAAGCTCTCTGCAATCAACAATCACTGATACTTCTAGGGCAAGAGCTTCAGTAATGCTTTCTACCAGGGTTGATTTGGCATTAAGAGGTGACTCTGAATTTAATGACAATCAAGATGGGGACGGCATTTATATTACCAACCAGTCCGATATAGCTGATGATAGTGTGCAGCACAAAAAGCACGCCGTTGGTTTAAGCGAACCCACAACCTATTACATTCGTATCCAAAATGATGGTAACTATAGTGACACTTACCTTTTGACTAGTACCGGTGGAACGGCAGATTGGACCGTTCGTTATTACGAGCAATCCGGTCAATTATTGAGCGAAATAACCTCTCAAGTTATAGGAAGTGGTTGGACAAGCAGTTCGATAGCTTCTGGCGGGAATACGGTTGTTTTGATAACTCTGATTCCGGGAGCAGCGGTAGCCAGCGATTCAGTTTATACCGTGTATGCTAGGGCATCATCGGTTACGGAGCCTTTACTGGTAGATACTGTAAAGACTTCTACCAAATATATGCCATTGGAAATTGGATATCCAAATTCTAACAAGATGATAGCTCAAAAACCGGTAATAATCGGTGACGCGAAGCCGAATGAGTTAATCAGCATTGTTAATACAAAAACAGGGGAGATATTGGGTCAAACCCAGTCTGATATTAATGGGAAGTATCGCTTAAAACTGCCAAATGATATCCCGATTGGAACCGTAATTTCGCTTAAGCCGGTAGGCAGTGATGGTACAGAGGGTGCGAATATTGCTAATTTAACCGTATCTGATAGCCCCTCTACAGATGACGTGCCTGTTATAAATGGGCCGGTAACTGGTACGATTATTATTGGTGGTATTTGTAATCTTAATGGGCAGGCAAAACCAGGTTCTGTTGTTACTCTTCAGGTTAATACGGAATCTAAAGGGCAGTCAACTCTATACGATTTTGGTTTTATTACGGCCACTGCTGATAGTAGCGGTAATTATGAATTATCAGTTCGACTTAAAGGTGGAGTAAGGTCAATTTCTATCGCATGTAATGGCGGTATCAGCGATATTATTGACGTCGTTTTCGTTGACCCCACAGGTGTTGTTTACGATTCAATCACGGGCGAGCCTATAAAGGATGCAACGGTTACACTAGAGTATAATGATCCGGTCTCCGGTTGGATAACGGCTCGTATGGGTATTGAAATAGGCAGTCCATTAACTGTCGATGATGATAGTGATGTGGCAACGCCAGACAGGGCGAATGCAAATCCTTGGGTAACCGGATTAAATGGGCGTTATCAGTGGAATGTTATTGCCGGGGAGTACCGTTTGAGAGTATCAAATACTAATTATATATTCCCGGGTAGTACAGATACAATGACGGCATTAAGCAAAAAAGTTCAAGAGGGTGGCGTAGATAAAGATAAGAATATTGCCCGTGGAACTGCTACATTTACCGTTGCCGCAGCCGTATGGGAAATTGATGTTCCTCTTGATGCAACAGGTAACTTAGTCAAGGTTACCAAGAAAGCTAATAAGAAAGAAGTGTCGGTTGGTGAAGTGTTGACGTACGAGGTTAAAGTTTCGAATGAAAGTACGACAAGGCTTAAAGATGTGTACGTTCATGACGTAATGCCGGCTGGATTCAAGTATGTAAAAAATAGCGCTGTTACTAAGATTGGCAGTGCGGATTGGCAAGTAGCTACGGAGCCGACTGGTGGCATAACTAAGATGTTTTATCTTGGTAATATTACAGCTAAAGGAACTGCTACCGATACGATTACATTAAGGTATCAATTAGTGGTTGGTGCGGGGGCATTATTCGGCGAATACAAGAATATCGCTTCGGCAGCCTATTATAACGGGCGTTCGGTATCGAATGAGGCCATTGCCAAAGTTAGGGTTATTCCTGATCCGCTTTTTGATTATGCAACTATTATCGGTAAGGTATTTATGGATGCCAATGACAACGGTATTCAGGATGAGGGCGAAGTTGGAATGGCCAATGTCAAGATAATGACCGAGGATGGTATAACCATAATTACGGATAAAGATGGTAAATATCATGTGGCAGGAATCAAGCCTCAGACTAAAGTTCTTAAAGTTGACGAGAACTCATTGCCGTTTAATAGTAAAATAACAACCATGAATCCGGCGGTTGCTAGATTTACTGCGGGTGCAAGATTAGAAAAGATTAATTTCGGCGTAAAAACATCAGCAGTTGCGGCATCTGAAAGAAAAAATGCCGCATTTGCTATTTTTGTAACTGTTAAAGAAGGTATTCCTAGAATTACTATTGGTAAATCAGAAATACCTTTGAATTGGAATAGCAGTGAAACAAAAGAGTTGAGACTGCAAAATATCGCTGTTACCATCAATGAAAAGAGTTTAATGATTGACCCGGTTAAGGGATATAAGGGGGAAATAATAGTGAAACTGGATGATCCGGCTATAAGGGTTTGGGCCAGAGATGGTTATGGGCGAGAAGCGGTGGTTAAGGGGCAGGTGCCTCCGACAAAACTTGAGACAATGGTAAAAAGATCATCCGAGTCTATGGAGGTAGTCTCTGACTTGGAAAGTGTTTTGAGCCCTGAAATTATGGAACTTAAGCAGGGTAAGCTTGTGAAATCAGCTGAATTCAAGATAATAACTAATTATCCAAACTTTATTGAAAACTGGTTGCTTGAAATATTGGAACCTATCGAACAGTCGTCTCTTGCTCCAATATTACCTCTTACCGGAGCGGATGAGCTTTGTGCTGATGATGAAGGCGGTTTTGTAATTGATAAAGTGGATGCTGACAAAAAAGATAAAGATGATAAGAAACAAGGAGAAGAAATCAAGACTATTGCGCCAGTTGGTTACCAGGTATTTAAGGAATTTAGAGGGACGCGTGCAGATGTCGGGAAGCCAATATCTTGGGATGGTCGTTCCGGTGATGGGAAACGCATAATTGAACCGGGTAAACAATACAGGTTTATTCTTACGGTTATTGACCGCATGGGGCGTACCGACCAGACCAGGGAAGGCATTTTCAGTGTTACTGATCCTTGGACTGTTAATATACGTAAAATAACCGGGCAAAAAATGGAAGTAAGTGAGGAACTTATTTATGTGCCCGCTAAAGGGTTCCAAAAACAAAACATACCTGTTGAAGGAAAGCTTTACAGTATAAGTGGTTTAACAAGTCCGACTAATCAGATAACAATTTCTACCGCGGCGATGCCTGATATGCTTACGATTAAACCCCTTGAAGATGGTAGTTTCGAGACAGAATTATATGTGCCGGCAACTGAAGAAGAATTGATAATTCAGGCTTTAAGTTCTGATGGCTTGATGAAATCAACTATTTCTGAAGATATCAAGATATCTGGAGGTGTTAAGGAGGAATTTACATATGTTGGCGTGATAGATGCAATGGTCGGTAGTAATGGGCGTAGTGGTGATACTGCAAGACTTGATGCATTTGAGGGCGGGCGTGGCGTGGTTGAGAGGCTTTATAAAGACGGTACTTACACTGATATCAGAGCCGCCGGGTTTATTAAAATGCGCACTAAGAGTGATTGGAAGATAACGGCCTCCGTAGATACCGATAGAGCCGGCAAGAATGCCCTGAGAAATTCGCAATCTCAGATGTTTAAGTATATTGATCCGGATAAGTTCTACCCGCTTTATGGTGATCAATCAACGCGTATTGATGAAGCTTCCAACACACAAGGGGCGATTTTTCTTAAGGTTGAAAAAGGTTTGTCTGATTTGTTAGTAGGCAGTTACAATACTGGTTTTAGCGGCTCTGAATTAGCTCCTTACAACCGGTCTTTGTATGGAGGCAAAATGCATTTTGGTTGGCAGCAGAACGGTGGCATAACCCTATTTGGAGCTACCGCCCGGCAGATGGCATCACATG